>DASVBM010000129.1:0-4728 GCA_036375835.1 Chitinophagaceae bacterium
ACCACGCGTATCGACCGTTTTGGTGTGGCGTCTCCCAACATCAACAAAGATGAAAGCAAAAGCATCATCACCATTGAACTGGCCGGTGCCAAAGACCCTGAGCGTGTAAGGCGTTACCTGCAGTCTACGGCGAACCTCCAGTTCTTCGAAGTCTATAACCTTCGTGAGATCTACGGTGGCCTGGTTTCGGCAGAGAAAGCGATTTTCGATTACCAGCGCACCGGTAAAGCCGGCATCGATACCACCGCTGTTTCGTCTGACACAACGGGAAAAGCGGCAACCACCGGTGATACGGCAAGCCGTACCGTTTCCGGTATTACCGGTACCCCTGCCACACCAAAGAACGCACAGGCTGACTCCTTCCCTATTCAGCGTATCCTGCAGATCCTGCAGCCTGAAATGCGGAACAACCAGGAATTCTTCCCTGCAGCGATCGGAATGATCCGCTCAAGGGATACCGCTACACTCAACAGCTACCTCAGCCTTCCTTTCGTTCAGTCGAAGTTCCCTGCGAACCTGGTGTTCATGTATGGAAAAGTGGAAAGCGAGGAAGCAGCAAATGAGGGCATCCTGCAGCTGTATGCAATTAAGACCCTCCCCAACGGCAGCGCGGAACTGGAAGGCGAAAGAGTGAGTGACGCTACCCAGGACTATGACCAGCGTGGCCGGATTGCTATCAAAATGACTATGGACCAATCGGGTACACGTACCTGGGCGGCCATGACCAAGCGTAATGTGGGTAAGCCGATCGCTATCGTGCTCGATAATTTCGTTTATAGTGCGCCTTTCGTGAACGGAGAGATCCCGAATGGTTCTTCAGAGATCACCGGCAGCTATACCCTCCAGGAAGCGCAGGACCTGGCACGGATCCTTAAATCCGGTAAACTGCCTGCACCGGCGAGGATGGTACAGGAGCAGGTGATCGGACCTACTCTGGGGCAGGAGGCGGTACAGGGCGGTTCACTCGCGTTCCTGATCTCCTTCATCGTGATCTTCGTACTGATGCTGGTGTATTACAACACCGGCGGATGGGTTGCCAACATCGCCCTCACGCTGAACGTATTCTTTACCATCGGTATCCTCAGCGCGCTGAACGCAACGCTTACCGCTGCAGGTATCGCGGGACTTGTACTGACTATCGGTATGGCGGTGGATACCAACGTAATTATTTTCGAGCGGATCAAGGAAGAACTGACGCGGGGCAAGAGCTATCAGACCGCCGTGCAGGACGGTTATAACCGCTCGCTTTCGCCGGTACTGGATGGTCACATTACTACCTTACTCACCGCGATCATCCTGTTCTACTTCGGTCTCGGACCGGTGCTTGGTTTCGCAACCACGCAGATCATCGGTATCCTGCTGTCGCTGTTTACCGGTATCCTGATGTCAAGACTGATCACCGACTGGTATACAAAGAAGAATCGTCACTTTGAATACTTCACCCCGCTGTCGAAGCGTATTTTCCGCCACGCGGCTTATAAGTTTATCGAATACCGGAAGGTGGCTTACGTAATCTCGGCGGTGATCCTTGTGCTGGGTATCGGTACCATATTCAATGGCTTTGACGAGGGCGTTGAGTTTGCCGGCGGACGTAGTTATACCGTCCGGTTCGACAAGCCACAGGATGTGGAAGCCGTTCGTGACCGGCTGAAAGAAACATTTGGCGAAAGCCCGGTGATCAAGACAGTCGGCGGTAATAACCAGCTCAACATCACAACAGCCTACCTGATCGATTCTACAGGGAACAGGGTTGACTCAGCCGTGAAAGTGAAGCTCTACGAAGGACTTCAGCCATTCCTTGGTAAAGATGTAAGCTACAGTACGTTCAGCACCCCGCAATACGTGGTGAGCTCGCAGACGGTACTGCCCACGATATCCGACGACCTGAAACGCGGTGCCACCTACGCAACCATCCTGGCGCTGATCGTTATCTGCCTGTATATCTTCCTTCGTTTCCGCGACTGGAGATACTCACTCGGAACGATTATCGCGCTGCTGCACGACGTACTGGTAACACTTATCGTGTTCAGTTACCTCAGGCACGTGGTGAACTTCCCACTGGAGATCGACCAGCACTTTATCGCGGCCATCCTGACCGTAATCGGTTTCTCGATGAACGATACCGTTATCGTGTACGACAGGATCCGTGAAGACGGCCGCCTGTACCCGACGATGCCCAAGGATGCGCTGATCAACCGCGCGATCAACGAAACGCTGGCGCGTACGGTGATGACCTCGGTTACGGTGTTCCTCACGATACTTATTCTCTTCATCTTCGGTGGAGAAGTAACACGCGGATTCGCCTTCGCGATGCTGATTGGTGTGGTCACCGGATCGTATTCGTCGATCTTTGTGGCGGCGCCTATCCTGGTGGATTTCGCGAAAAACAAACCGCTGGGTAAGAAGCCTGTCGAAAAACGCAGGTAAACTGAAAATACTACCAGAAAGGCCGGGACATTCCCGGCCTTTTTTGTTTTGATGATCTGAATGCCTGGATTGTAATAAAAAAAGAGGCGACCTCCCGATCGCCTCCTGCTCTATTCCGGTTGTTGTAAATTACGTCAGACCGCGAAGGAACTACCACAGCCGCAGGTGGTGCTCGCATTCGGATTGCGGAAAGTAAAGCCCCGGCTGTTCAGTCCGTCCTGCCAGTCGATCTCCATTCCGTAGAGATAAATCTGGTGACTGGGGTTCATCACTACCGGTATGTTTTCCACCAGGTATTCCTGGTCGCCATCCTGCCGGGCGTCGAATCCAAGTAAATAACTAAGGCCGCTGCAACCGCCACCTTTAACGCCGATCCGCAGTTTGCTGTTCTGATCAAAGCCTTCTTCGGCCATCAGCCGCTTCAGCTGGTTAATGGCTCCGGCCGTAAGCTTTACCGGTATTTCCTGAGTTGTTTCCATCATGCTGGTTATGGTACAAAATTAATTCAAGGGCAGGTTTTTCCGCTGCCCGCCTATTACGTTTAACGGAAAAGATTTAGCGTCCATACGGCATAAATTGTTATTTAACAACAATATACCGGTGGCTGTTTTCGTACTTTTACAAAAACCGGCAAATGGAACCACTTTGGCTCGTTATTACAGGCGCGGCCGGGCTGCTGATCGGCGGCTTTGCTGTTAACCTCGCCTGGCAAAGGAAGATGAAAAACAGGAAGATTTTCGCCAGTACCGATAACTCTGCCAGTACGCAGCTGCAGCTGCAGGCATATGAAAGGCTGGTGGTGCTGGTAGACCGTATCGCGCTGCCGAACCTGATCAGCCGGGTGGGACAAGCCGATATCTCTGCCCGCGAAATGCAAATGATCCTTACCCGCAACATCCGGGAAGAATTTGAATACAATATCTCCCAGCAGATTTTCGTAACGCCGGACGCCTGGAACTCGGTGAAGAACCTGAAAGAACAAAACCTTCTGATCATAAACCAGCTGGCCAATATACTGCCACCGAACGCTTCAGGACTGGACCTGAACAAACAGCTGCTCCAGTACCTGATGAACGACCGAAAGGGTACCCTTCATGAAGTAGTGAGCGAGGTACTGAGCTACGAGGCAAAGAAACTGATATAGCTTTGCGGCAAAAGCATTGATTTCACAATCCAATTGAATGAACCCAATGAAACAGACCGATAGTGGCATCGAGATTAAACAGGTTTACACGAAAGCGGATGCCACCCATGTTCCGGATGAGTTACCCGGAAATTTTCCTTTTACCCGTGGCGTACAGCCCGATATGTACCGGGGAAAACTCTGGACCATGCGGCAGTATGCAGGATTTTCGACGGCAGAAGAAAGCAATCGCCGTTATCATTACCTGCTGAGCCAGGGCGTGAGCGGGCTGAGCGTGGCGTTTGACCTGCCCACGCAGATAGGCTATGACAGCGATCACCCGCTATCTGAAGGTGAAGTGGGAAAAGTGGGCGTGGCCGTAGACAGTATTGAAGACATGCAGCGACTCTTTGATGGCATCCGTTTGCAGGACGTCTCCACTTCAATGACGATTAATGCAACCGGCTTTATTCTTCTTTCCCTTTATGTAGCGCTGGCGAAGCAGCAATCCGCCGATCTGAAGCAGGTCTCCGGAACCATCCAGAACGATATATTAAAGGAATACGCTGCGCGGGGAACCTATATCTATCCCCCGAAGCCTTCGATGCGTATCATCACCGATATTTTCGCCTGGTGCAGCAACGAACTGCCGAAATGGAATACGATTTCAATTTCCGGCTACCATATCCGTGAGGCGGGCAGTACGGCAGTCCAGGAAATCGCGTTCACGCTAAGCAACGGCAAAGCATATGTGCAGGCTGCGCTGGAGCAGGGGCTCGACATCAATGTATTTGGTAAAAGGCTGTCATTTTTCTTCAATGCGCATAACAATCTCTTCGAGGAGGTGGCGAAATTCCGCGCGGCCAGGAGGATGTGGGCGAAGATGATGAAAGACCTCGGCGCCACCGATCCACGGGCAATGATGCTTCGCTTCCACACGCAGACAGGTGGCAGCACGCTTACGGCCCAGCAGCCGCAGAATAATATTTCACGGGTGACCGTCCAGACGCTGGCTGCGGTACTCGGCGGCACACAGTCACTCCACACGAACGGTTACGACGAAGCATTAAGCCTGCCCACAGAAGCGGCGGCACGCATTGCGTTGCGGACGCAGCAGATCGTAGCATATGAAAGCGGCGTGGCCGACACAGCAGACCCACTGGCCGGAAGTTATTATG
>DASVBM010000260.1:0-12622 GCA_036375835.1 Chitinophagaceae bacterium
ATGAAATTCCGGATCGACCAGCCGAGGTTAAACATACCCGTAAAAATATTCGTCCGCTTTGCCCAAACCTTCGGAATGGCGAACAGAATGATGGCAAAGGAAGAGACCAGGATGTTCATCAGCCCGGGTTTTCCAAAATTGGTGCCCACGGCAGACATACCCGTCACCATTATGTTCCTGCTTTCAATATAAGCCCAGGGGAAGAAACATACCACGATAAGCAGTGCCGCAGCAATAATACCGGTCAGTTGGGAATGCTTCATACTGCAATTTAAAAGACCCTGAAGTTTCCTTCAAGGTCTTGCCAGAGGTCCCGACCAGATTCGAACTGGTGTGGAAGCTTTTGCAGAGCTCTGCCTAGCCACTCGGCCACAGGACCAATAAAGTTTTTTTCCGGTTCTCTGCCTGTACGCCAGCCGGCGGACAAAGAACCAGGGCTGCGGTTTTCCCGGGCCGCTGCGAAAATAGGATAATTGCGCCAATGTCCAAATATTGCAGCTGATCTCTGCGAAGGTGTTGCGGATCATGCTGCTGCTGCCGGCATTTGATTAATTTCACAGCCCTTAATCAACCAGGTATGAACAGAATTGCCGAAAGTGAATTAATTATCAGCGAACGCGGATCGATATACCATATAGACCTCCGGCCCGATGAACTGGCCGATACTGTTATCACCGTAGGCGATCCCGACCGTGTTGCAGAAGTCAGCAAATACTTCGATAAAATAGAGGTGAAGCGCCAGCACCGCGAGTTCATTGCGCACACCGGCTACCTTGGAAAAAAACGGCTGACGGTACTCTCCAGCGGTATCGGGCCGGACAATATCGACATCGTGCTCAACGAACTCGATGCAGTGGCAAACATCGATTTTGAAACCCGGACGATCAGGCCGGAGTTTCGCCAGCTCACCATCATTCGCATGGGCACCTGCGGCGCTTTGCAGGCCGACATACCGGTTGACAGCCTGGTGGCGGGAACGCATGGTATCGGTTTCGACAACCTCCTGCATTATTACCGGCTTGAGAATAACCAGGAAGAAAAGGAAATACTGCAGCACTTCGTCACACACACACAGCTGCAGGGTGCTGTAACTCCATACATCGCCAGCTGCAGCACCCACGTGCTGAAACATTTTGTAGATGGATTTTACCAGGGCATTACCGTAACCTGCCCGGGTTTCTATGGACCGCAGGGCAGGGTGCTTCGCCTGGGCCTCGCCAACCCTTTGCTGATCGACCGGCTGGAGCATTTTCGCTTTGGCAATCACCGCATCGCAAACTTCGAGATGGAAACCAGCGCCATCTATGGGCTGGGAAAACTGCTCGGGCATCAGTGCCTCAGCGTGAACGTGATTGTCGCCAATCGTGTCCGCAAAGAATTCAGTAAAGACGGAAAGGCAGCTGTGGAAGGACTGATCAAAAGAGGGCTTGAGGTGATCCAGAAAATTTAGCCGGGCATTCGCGGAAACTGTTCGTAATAATCTGAGCCCGGCTGTTTTGTGAGAAACTTGTTTAAAGCCTTGGCAACTTTCTGCTATCTTTGATTTTTAATGAAACTTTCCACCAAACACCTGCTGGGAATCAGGGATCTTACCAAGGAAGACATTGAACTCATTCTCTCCACCGCAGCAAGTTTCAAAGACGTTTTACAAAGACCGGTAAAGAAAGTTCCTTCTTTGCGCGACGTGACCATCGTGAATCTTTTTTTTGAGAATTCCACGCGCACCCGCATCTCGTTTGAACTGGCGGAAAAAAGACTTTCCGCGGACACGCTCAACTTCACGGCAAGCGCCTCGTCAGTAGCAAAAGGAGAGACGCTGCTGGATACCGTAAATAATATTCTCAGCATGAAGGTGGACATGGTGGTGATGCGCCACGCCGCCAGTGGTGCGCCGCATTTCCTCGCCCGGCACATTCCCGCCGCCATTGTCAACGCGGGCGACGGCATCAACGAACATCCCACACAGGGCTTGCTGGACGCTTTTTCAATGAAAGAAAGGCTTGGCAGGCTGAACGGGCTGAAAGTGGCGATCATCGGAGACATCATGCACAGCCGCGTAGCGATGAGTAATATTTACCTGCTGAAGAAAATGGGCGCGGAAGTTACCGTAGCCGGACCGCCGACGCTGATCCCCAAATATATTCGCGAAGCCTTCAATGTAGAAGTGACCTATAACCTGAGGGAGGCATTGCAGTGGTGCGACGTGGCCAACGTGCTGCGCATCCAGCTTGAAAGACAGAGCCAGCCTTTGTTCTCGTCACTGAGGGAATACAGCCTGGCCTACGGCATCAACCACCGGATGCTGGAAAGTATTGGCCGGGAAATCGTGATCATGCATCCCGGGCCAATCAACAGGGGCGTGGAACTGGACAGCGACGTGGCAGACAGCGCGGCTTCGATCATCCTGAACCAGGTAGAGAATGGCGTAGCGGTAAGGATGGCGGTGCTGTACCTGCTGGCCAACCGCGGCGACTGAGCCCTTCACCCGATTTCGTAATTTCGACGCTTTATTATATGCAACGAATCTGCCTCTTCCCAGGAACCTTCGACCCGGTAACGCTCGGACACATCGACATCATTCAGCGTTCACTTGATCTTTTCGATAAAATGTATATCGGTATCGGCCGCAATGCCAACAAAGCCCCGATGTACAGCGACGAGCAGCGCCTCGAATGGATCAAAGAGATTTTCAAAGACGACCCGCGGGTAGGAGCCCTTATTTATGAAGGACTGACGGTAGAATGCTGCGAGCGGGTAGGAGCGCGTTTTATACTCAGGGGTATACGGTACGTGAGCGACTTTGAATACGAGAAGGTCATTGCCGACATGAACCGGAGCCTCGACCCGAATATCGAAACCATTTTCCTCACCTGTTCACCACAGTTCACTTCGGTGGCATCAACACTTGTGCGCGACGTGATCCGCAATGGTGGCGATGCCACGCCGTTCTTGCCCGAAGTGGTGCGCAAAGCTGTTTATGGAAAATAGCGCTACCCCCATCTGGTTTAATAAAGACCTGAAACTGGAGGACTTCAGTCTTTGGGGGAAGAACACCATGAGCGAAACCCTGGGTATGCGTTTTACCGGGATCGGAACTGACTTTCTCCGGATCACCATGCCTGTAGACGAAAGAACCCGGCAGCCTTATGGGCTATTGCACGGGGGCGCTTCTGTTGCGCTGGCCGAAACCGCCGGCAGCGTTGCTTCCGCGCTGGTCGTTGATCATACCCGGTATTACTGCGTTGGAATAGAAATTAATGCAAATCACATACGCAGCGCCCGCGAAGGCTTTGTTACCGGCACCTGCACACCGGTTCACCTGGGTAACTCCACCCATGTCTGGGATATCCGGATCCATGACGACCAGGACCGGCTCATCTGTGTAAGCCGGCTTACAGTAGCCATCCTGGAACGGAAGGCTAAAGATGCCTGAACTGAAGGCTGAAATATATGGCAGTATAATTTTATTATTGCCGGAAGAAAAGAATCCATCCCGGATAGTTTTTGCGTTTCGTTTTACCGCCTTATTCATAAACTTGTTACCGGAAAACACAGTAACGCAGTTGCTGCCGCCTTCCAGGCAAAAGCAGGAACGACAATTGTTATGACTGTTTTATGCTGGTGTTGATTTTGCTGCCAGTATTAACGAAATTTGTGTTGCCATATGCACGAGATCGAACCATATTATAACTGGCGGCATATCTATATGTCGGAAGAAGACCCGAGGTCGCCTTTCTATGGCCGTGTATACAGCGAATTCGAATATTCGCAAACCGTTTACAACTACTATATCCATCCGCAGTGGGACGATTTCGGAAGCCGCACGCTTTACCTGAAGATCATTTACGTGGATTATGAACTGAATTTCGCGGTGATCGAAATGATCGGTGAATGGAATGACGCCATCGAGAACGATATCATGACGCTGAAACGCGACGTGATCGATATCATGGAAAAAGAGGGGATCTGCAAATTCATTCTGATCACTGAAAATGTTTTGAACTTCCACAGCAGCGACCGGGAATATTACCAGGAGTGGTTCGACGAGGTGACCGATGAGAACGGCTGGATCGTCAGCCTGAACATGCCGGAAGCCACGCAGCAGGATTTCCGTAAAAAGAAGCTGAATTATTACGTGGAACTGATGGAGATCCCGAACTGGAGGATCTATAAACCGTACCATCTTTTCCGGCTCATCGATAACCAGATCAGCAACCGCCTTACTTAACAGGAGGGAAGAATGATTCCAGCTTCCCGCGCAACGTTTCCGGCATATTCGTCTTTTGCCCCGTGGCGGCGTCAAGGAAATACAATACCACTCTTCCGCTGGTGAGCAGTTTGCCGGGTTCGTTATATACTTCCTGGAAGAACTCGATCCGGTGGTCTGCCGGCAGTTCCCTCAGCGTTGTTTTGATGGTGAGCAGGTCGTCATACCGCGCCGACCGGAGATAACGCACGTGCATCTCCACCACTGGCATGATCACGCCCGCGGCTTCGATGTCCTTATACGTGATGCCGAGGTTCCGGATGCTTTCAACGCGTCCCACTTCAAAGTACTGGGCGTAATTACCGTAGTACACCACGTTCATCTGGTCTGTCTCTGCATAGCGCACCCTCACCTGCGTGAGCGTCTCGTACATGGGATTATTTTTTATTTCTTGATCATTCCATCCACGCTCACCCTGCCGGGACCAACGAACAGCAGTACCACGAAAGCCGACATAAACAGCAGTGCCAGTTCGCCGCCCTTGATATTTCCATTATTCACACCGAAGAAGGCAAAAGCCACTACGATGATCAGTGGGATCACGGCCAGCCTGGTGAAGAGGCCGAGTACAACAAAGAGGCTGCAGAATATTTCGGCAAAGATCACCAGTATCAGGGTGGCTTTGCTGCCGATGCCGAAAGGATCGTAGAACCCGGCAGAGACCTTTGCGAAATTCATCAGTTTGGGCATTCCATGCTGGGCAATCATCAGCAGGCCGGATACCAGGCGCAGGACAAGCATTGAAAAGTTAAAAGCACCGGCTGAATAGCGGATCGATAAAAGTCTT
The DNA here is from genome assembly GCA_036375835.1 of Chitinophagaceae bacterium. Classification (GTDB taxonomy): domain Bacteria; phylum Bacteroidota; class Bacteroidia; order Chitinophagales; family Chitinophagaceae; genus JAEZDC01. Next base: position 5,055 of record DASVBM010000260.1, read on the forward strand.
TTCATCTGTGAGCGGTTGGTTTTTCAAAGTTAGGATTTCGAAGATTGGAAAAATCCGGCTGAGTTAATCACAACCGGTGTAAAAACCCCGGCGATGCAAACATTATCCACATTCATGGAACGTTTCTTGCTTTGCCTTTCAGCATCAGTAACTTAGTATAAGGTTTGACGTTTCATTAAGAAACTAACAGAAATATTTGCTTCATCACCCACGTTTGCGAATTATGATAAGACGCTGCAGAAAGCTAAGCCTGGTTGTTTTGATGATTGTTGCCTGTTTCGCGGCGCAATCCCAGGCAACCAAATTCCATAATGATCCCGACGAAGATTTTAAACTTGCCAAAGAACTCTTCCAGAAGGAGCAGTTCAGCCTGGCTTACCCGCTGTTTAAAACACTTTCGGCTGATTTCAGTACCAGTAAAATACCTACCTCCATTCAGCTGGAGTCGAAATTCTATTCCATCGTATGCGGACTGCAGCTGAACGATCCCACAGCGGAGCCGGCTGCAGCGGAGTTCATCAACCTCGAGCACAATACGCCAAGGGTGCAGATGATGAGCTTTTATCTTGCCGAATATTATTACCGGAAACAGCAGTTTGCGAAGGCACTCGGGAACTACGAGCGCGCAAACGTGGCCAACCTCAGCAACAGGCAGATCGCTGAAATGAAGTTTCACCAGGGTTACAGCTATTTCACACTCCAGCAGTTTACTCAGGCCAAAGCCCTCTTCAACAGCATCCGCCAGATTCCTTCAGATCCCAACTATCTCGACGCGAATTATTATTACGGTTTTATTCTTTTTACAGAAAGGAATTATAAATCCGCGCTGGAGAGCTTCCGGCTCGTGGAAAAAGAACCTACCTACGAGAAAGTCGTGCCTTATTACATCACCCAGATATATTATTTCAACGGCGAACGCGACAAAGCGATCGAATACGGAGAAGCGGCTTTACGGCGCGGCGGACAGTATTACGAGGTGCAGCTGAAACAACTGGTTGGGCACGCCTGGTTCGAAAAGAAGGAGTTTGCAAAAGCGCTTCCTTATCTGGAAGAATACGTAAACCGTACCGGTAAGGTTCGCCGCGAAGACCTTTATGAACTTTCCTATTCATATTATGCCGCAGGCAACCTGCAGAAAGCAATAGAAGGTTTCCGCCAGCTGGGCGGCAAAGAAGATTCACTGGCCCAGAACAGTATGTATCTCCTTGCCGATGCCTACCTGAAAACAGGCCAGAAAGCCAATGCCCGGAATGCCTTCCTCTTTTGCGCGGCCAACAGCAGTAACGCGTTTCAGCGTGAGGTCTCCCGGTTTAATTACGCCAAGCTGAGCTATGAACTGGGGTATACTGATATTGCGCTGACCGAGCTGCAGTCTTTCATCGCCGACTACCCCAAATCTGTTTACCAGCAGGAAGCCCGGGAACTACTGGTAGCGGTGATGGCCAACAGTAATAATTACGCCGACGCACTTGCATTGTTCGAGAGCCTCAGCGCCCAGAGCGAGAATGTGAAACGGGTTTATCCAAGGGTGCTGTACGGCAGGGCAGTGGAACTGATCAACGACCAGCAACTGGTGCAGGCAGAGGAACTGATCGACCGTTTGCTTCAGGTGCCTTACAATAACAACTGGCAGGGCCTCGGCAATTTCTGGAAAGGCGAGATCGGTTACCGCCTCAACCGAAACGACCAGGCGATCACCTATCTGAATAAATACCTTGCCGCGCCCCAGTATGCCGGCGAAGTGAGTCCGACCAATGCCAGGTATACGCTGGGCTACGCCTTGATGAATACCGGTGAGTACCGGCAGGCTTTGACCGCTTTCGAACAGGTAACCAGGAATATCTCGGCTGCATCCAACACGGTGGAGCAGGATGCTTTTCTGCGTAGTGCCGATGCGCATTTCATGAATAAGAATTACAGCCAGGCGCTGCAGATGTATGAACAGGTGATCCGGCTCGGTACCGCCGGCGCAGACTATGCCTTATACCAGAAAGGGATCATCCTGGGTGCCCAGGGAAAAACCAGCGAGAAGATCGCTGTGCTGAACAGCCTGGAACAGCGATACCCCGCTTCAACACTGATACCCGACGCGCAACTGGAAGTAGCGAATACCTATCTGGGCGACGAGAAATTCAGGGAGGCGATTGAACCGCTGAAGCGCCTGATCGGGAACCGGAATGCAGCTGCGTTATACCCGCAGGCCTACCTGAAACTCGGCGTAGCGTATTTCAATCTCAACGACAATAAAAACGCGCTGGAGAGCTTCCAGCGGCTGGTAACCGGTTACCCGAATGCGGCCGAAAGTGATGATGCGGTAGAATATATCCGCAGCATCTTTATCGAAAACGGCAAGCCCGATGAGTTCGTCGCTTTCATGCGCAATAACGGTAAAGAGATCAGTTATAGCGAAGAGGACTCCCTGACCTACGCGGCCGCAAGGATACAGCTCGATAACCGCAACATGGAATCGGCGCTGGCCTCATTCAAAAATTATCTTTCCAAATTCCCCGAAGGGCGTTATTCAATAGATGCAGGCTTCTATGCAGCGGAGATCCTGAACGACCAGAAGAACTATGAAGCCGCATATCCCTATTACCAGGCCGTGGCTGCCAGGGCGCCGAACCGTTTTGCCGAGCGGGCAACACTGGCCGCAGCGCGTATCGCTTATTTTGAACGAAAGGATTATAACGAGGCGGAAGAGTATTTCAAACAGCTGAAAGCGATCGCTACCCAGCCCGATACCCGCCTGGAGGCCATGCGTGGATTGCTGCGCTGCCAGTACAAACTTGCCAAATGGACCGAAGCCGTGGCCAATGTACAGGAACTGCTGCAGCAAAAGGGAGTGGCCACCGATGATAAGATGATGGCGAATATAGTGCTGGCGAAAAGCAGCCAGGCATCCGATGCCGATGCCATGGCTACCGGATACTATCGTAATGTAATCAACCTGGGCAAGAGCGAATACGCCGCGGAGGCGAGGTATCGCATCGCAGAGATCCTGCTCAAACAGGGAAAGCTTGCCGAGGCGGAAAAGGCGGCGTTTGAAGTGATCAACAAAGCCGGCTCCTACGATTACTGGATCACCCGCTCGTATATCATGCTCGGTGAAATTTATTTCCGGCAGAAGGATTATTTCAATGCGGAAGCAACCCTCCGCAGCGTGGTGGAGAATTCAAACAACGAAGAGCTGAAAGCCGAAGCACAGGAAAAGCTGAACCAGGTGATTGAAGAAAAGAACCGGAACAGCAAAGTTGAAGAATAGCCTTTTTCAAATTGATTCCAGAAACAAGAAATTATGAAGCAGTCATCGATAGCATTCCTCCTCGTATTCCTGGCTGGTGCGGCGTTCGGCCAGCGCAGGTCGCTGGATACCACCAGGCCAACTACGGTGGTGGTCACCTCTGTATTTAAACCTTCCCTGAAGCCTGCTGTGAAGATCAATTTCAGCGCAGCAACGCCGGCGGCAGACACCACCCGTCCCAACCTGTTCTATACCATCCCTTCGCAGAACCTGTTTTTCAGTTACCAGCCTACCGCGCTGCAACCACTGGCGCTGTCCCCCGACACCGCTTTCAGCTGGAGAAACAGCAATTATGTGAAGGCCGGTTATGGCAACTTTACAACGCCTTACCTGCGCGTGGGACTGAGTTTCGGTGACGGCAGGCGTTCACTGGTGAACCTGCATGCGAAGCACGTTTCCTCGAAAGGCAAAATGCCATTCCAGCAATTCAGCGAAACAAACCTCACCGGCATCGGAATATTTAACTCCGGTAATAAGAGCGAATGGACGGCGAGAGCGCACGTGGACCTCTCGAACTATAACCTTTACGGCTACATGCCCGACACATTGAAATACACGAAAGACCAGGTACGCCGCCGGTTTAATTCTTTTGGCGGCAGGGTGGGCGTCCGCAACAAAGTAGAAAATGCGTCTTTTACATACAATCCCTGGGTTGGAATCGAAATTTTCAATGACAACCGCAGCGGCAATGAATCAGATTTTTCTTTCGGGCTCCCGGTGTCGAAAACGCTGGGCAGGGTGATCGGCTTCGGCGTAGGTTTGTTCGGCGACGTATCTTCACTGAAGACACCCCAGGCTACCTACGATAACAACCTGTTCTATCTCACGCCGGCTATATTGTTCAAAACCCCGAACCTGAAACTCAATGCGGGGTTCACGCCTTCTTGGGATAATTCCGTATTCAACCTGCTGCCTAATTTTTCCGCCGAGGCTAAGGTGAAAGACGAGCGCTTCGCCGTAGAAGTGGGATGGGTGGGCTATTATCACCGGAATACGTATCGTAACCTCGCGGGCTTCAATCCTTATATCGCCCAGCCTTCGTTTTCCAATAACACCAGAGTGAAAGAACAATATGCAGGGTTAAAAGGCTCAGCTGGCGATCACCTCACCTATAACGGCCGTGTGTCGGTGCTGAACTACAACAATGTTGCCCTGTTCGTGAACGACACCCTCGATGGAAAGTCGTTCCTGGTGCTGAACGAACCCGAAATGAAGAATATCCGTATTCATGCGGAACTGGGCTATACCGTGCAGGAAAAATTTTCATTCCTGGCAGGCGCGACCTTCAACAAATACTCGAATCTTGATCAGAACCCCAGGGCATACGGATTACTGCCACTGGAACTCACCGGCAGCCTCCGCTGGCTGGTGCTGAAGGATTTTACGGTAACATCGGACGTATTTTTCTGGGACGGTCCCCAATACCGCAGCAAGATCGGCGAAACACTCAAGCAAAAGCCGGCGTTTGATCTCAATCTTGGACTTGAAATCGGTATCAACGATCAGTTCAGTGGCTGGCTGCAGTTCAACAATGTGCTGAACAATGAATACCAGCGATGGAACCAGTACCCGGTACTCGGCTTCAACGTACTGGCCGGAGTTGTATATTCGTTCGGAAAAACGGTTAAACCCTGATGCTTCCTCTGATCTATAAATTCCTTGTGCTGAATCAATCCGTGGGGATACCCGGGGTTGGTAATTTTTCCTGTGAGAAAGATCCGGCGGCGATCAACGGTAACCACCTTACGCCGCCGCGGTATCATATCCGTTTTCAGCCAGGCTCTGCCTTGACAGACCGGGTATTCTACCGGTTTCTTGCAGCGGAAAAAAATGTTTCAGAGGTTGACGCGGTACGCCAGTTCCAGGATTTTGCCTATCAATTGCGCGCGCAGGTAAATCAATATCCATCGGTCGATCTTTCCGGGCTGGGTGTGCTCAGAAAGAACCAGGCGGGTGAGCTCCTGTTCGAATCTTCGGCCGATCTCAATCACTATTTTTTGCCTTTGAACCTAACCGAGCCTGGAAAACCGCAGATGAGCGAGCCTCCCGGCGCGCAGGCCTTACCGGCCGGGGAAACCGAAGCGGAAACAGCTGAGCCGGTAAAAGACAGGTGGTGGGTCTGGGCGCTGGTGCTGCTCAGTATCGGCGTAGGGGCTATCGTCTATTATTTCATGTCTGAGGGGCTTATCTGAATCTGAACCACGTACCATCCAGGTTTTCAAACGCTCAACTGCTCGGCGCTTCGCTATATTTGCGCACCCCATGAACGATATCATCAAATATCAGCAATGCCCGGTTTGCGGCAGCGGCGACATTGGATACAGGCTAACCGCCACCGATCACACCGTTTCAAATGAACATTTCGAAATATGGGAGTGCAGCGCCTGTACGCTCTGTTTCACGCAGGCCGTTCCCGGCCCCGCAGCAATAGGCAGTTACTATAAGTCCGAAGCCTATGTTTCGCATACCAATACCCGCAAAGGACTGGTAAATACACTTTATCACTGGGTACGGAGGTTTACCCTCGCTTCTAAAAAGCGAATGGTTCAAAAGGTTTCTGACCGGAAATCAGGTACCCTGCTCGACGTGGGCGCCGGCACCGGTGCCTTTGTGCAAACAATGATAAAAGCCGGCTGGCAGGTGACAGGGCTGGAACCTGACCCGGACGCGCGGCTGAATGCAACGGACCATTTTAAAGTGGAACTGCTCCCCGCAGAAAAGCTATACGATCAGCCCTCCGCGCATTTCAACGCAATAACCTTGTGGCACGTGCTTGAACATGTTCATGACTTGCATGGTTACCTGGAAACATTCAGTCGCATCCTGAAGGCGAATGGAACGCTGTTCATTGCAGTGCCGAACTACACCAGCTACGATGCTGACTTTTACGGGCCGCATTGGGCCGCCTGGGATGTTCCCAGGCATCTCTATCATTTCTCTCCGCAAAGCATGGACGTGCTGGCTGAACGGCATGGAATGCAGGTTGTGGCGCACAAGCGGATGTGGTTCGACAGTTTCTACGTGTCGATGCTCAGCGAGCAACACCAGCATGGATACAATAACTTTTTCAGGGCGCTATGGAACGGATGGCTATCCAACTGGGAAGCGGTCGACGATCCGTCGAAATGCAGTTCGGTGGTTTATGTACTCAGGAAGAACTGAGCGGCGGAACCACTGTTGCGAAGAAAAATTGCTGGCGCAAGGCCAGCAATCGACCGGGAGACAGGACTGAATCCCAGGCTGCTAACAATTCTTTCGGACCCGTGGTTCATCTGTTCAGCAGGAGAACGACAGAGATAATCGATAAGATCAACCCAATAACGATAAGAACCATCGCGCCGATGAAATGCCTTTCAAGGCGATCGCTTAATTGGCGGATTTTTTCTTCTGTATCTTCTTCCATATCGATAGTTTTTGAGTTAAAAAAAAAGCGGGGGGCCTCGCCTGGAGACCCTCCGCGGCCCCTGTAAAGGCTAGGATCACCAAAACATCCTATTCAAAAGCTGGAATAAAAATTCCGGCCGTCCCAACTCATTCCACGGCAGCCTGTCTGCCGGCTGTGAAGAAAAAAATGAAGTCTTAAACTCGGGTTCCCATCGGAGCATTGAAAAAAGGGTTTAGGGTTGGTCGTTTAAGGGTTAAATTCTGCCTCTAATATCTGTTCCTGAAAACTCTTTTACAAGAGGAAAACAGCTGAATTTTTTTCAGGTTGATTTCTGCCGATTATATCCGGAAAATACCTGAGTACTGTTTCCCTAAAGTGTATACGGTTGCATCTTACCGACTTCTGCTGAGATATTTTTTACTATCCTTAACAAATAGCCCTGGTACGCTGTAACCGGCTTTTTTTGGCAAAACAGAAAACCTGGGTTTCAGGCATTTCGCTGTTTAACACTCTCTTGCGGCATATACTGGCATTGTTTAGAACGATTGTTGATTTGATTTACCGTAAAACAGGCAATAGGAACAAACAAAAAACCACGGCATGAAAAAGACAGAACGTAATCAGAATATGACAGACCAGCGGGTGCGTAATAATGAATCGCTGAACACCAGTTCACTTCCGCTGGATCGCAGTCGCGGTAAAAAAGAGGTCTTCCGGGATTCAAATCTCGGGCAGCCTGAAAAGAAAAACCGCAGCAGGTATGATGATGAAACAGGAACCGTGGAGAATGGAATAGGCTAAACAGAAAATCAAAGATTATGGTATTAATGGCAATAGTATTACTGTTTGTGCTGGCAATGATCGGCATGTTCATCACGATGA
>DASVBM010000194.1:0-8863 GCA_036375835.1 Chitinophagaceae bacterium
TGTGGCCCGAGAAGTGGGTACCGATGGAAAGCTGGGGGGACAAGCTTTCGTACCGGGTGTAGCTGGTACGTGGAAGGACCTGACCGACTCGGTAAACCAGATGACCGGTAACCTTACCGCGCAGGTGCGTAACATCGCCGAAGTAACGAAGGCGGTGGCTTCCGGTGACCTCAGTAAGAAAGTGACGATCGACGTAAAAGGTGAAATCCTGGACCTGAAGAACACGATCAACACGATGGTGGACCAGCTGAACTCCTTCGCCTACGAGGTAACGCGTGTGGCGCGTGAGGTGGGAACGGAAGGTAAGCTGGGTGGACAGGCCGAAGTACAGGGTGTGGCCGGTACCTGGAAAGACCTCACCGATTCGGTGAACATGATGGCCTCTAACCTTACCAACCAGGTGCGTGGAATCGCCAAGGTGGTAACGGCCGTGGCAACCGGTAACCTGAAACAAAAACTTTCGATCGTATCACGGGGCGAGGTGGCACAGCTCACCGAAACCATCAACGAAATGATCGATACGCTGGCAACCTTCGCCGATCAGGTAACCACAGTGGCCCGCGAGGTGGGTGTGGAAGGACGACTGGGTGGACAGGCTTCGGTGCCGGGCGCTTCCGGAATTTGGAAGAACCTCACCGAGAACGTAAACCAGCTCGCAGAAAACCTGACCACCCAGGTGCGTGCGATCTCCGAGGTGGCCTCAGCGGTAACTAAGGGTGATCTGACACAGATGATCCGGGTAGAAGCAAAAGGTGAGGTGGAGGAACTGAAAGATACCATCAACCAGATGATCGCTAACCTGAAGGAAACAACACTACGAAACCAGGAACAGGACTGGTTGAAATCGAACCTCGCAAAATTCACTCAAATGCTGCAGGGTCAGAAAGACCTTGCAACAGTAACCAGACGAATCCTTTCAGAACTTGCACAGGTGGTAAATGCCCAGCAGGGTATGTTCTACATCCTGGAGCAGGACGAAAACCTCGAAAACAAAAAACTACAGCTCTTCTCGGCTTATGCCTACAGCGAGGAACTGAACGTAACACGGGAATTTTCACTCGGACAGGGGCTTGTCGGACAGTGTGCCCTGGAAAAAGAAAGGATACTGCTCACCAATGTTCCGAAAGAGTATATCAAGATCGGTTCGGGTCTTGGTGAAGCTGCGCCGGTGAGCGTTATCGTTCTGCCGGTATTGTTTGAAACAGATATCAAGGCGGTCATCGAACTTGCATCTTTCGGCCAGTTCTCAGACATCCACCTCGACTTCCTTAGCCAGCTGACGGAATCTATCGGTATCGTGTTGAATACGATCGAAACCAACTCACGGACGGAGGAACTGCTGGAACAGTCGCAGTCACTCACTGATGAGCTGAGAAGAACAAACGAAGAACTGCAGGACAAGGCACACCTCCTGGTGAAGCAGAAGGAAGAAGTGGAAGCAAAGAACAAAGAGGTGGAAGAGGCCCGTCGTTCGCTGGAAGAAAAAGCAGAACAGCTGCAGCTGACCTCGAAATACAAATCGGAGTTCCTTGCGAATATGTCGCACGAATTGCGTACGCCGCTGAACTCACTGCTCATCCTTGCCCAGCAGTTGTACGAGAACCACGAGGGGAACCTTACCGAAAAGCAGATCAGGTACGCGAAAACCATTCACTCCTGCGGTGATGACCTGATCCAATTGATCAATGATATCCTCGACCTTTCGAAGATCGAATCCGGTTATATCTCAACAGACTTCATCAACGTACGTTTCACCGAGATCACATCGTTTGTGGAAACAACCTTCAAACACGTTTCGGAGAACAAGAACCTCAAGTTCAGTATCGAGATGGAGAAGAGCCTTCCGGACAGCCTGGAAACAGATATCCAGCGATTGAATCAGATCCTCAAGAACCTGCTTTCAAACGCGTTCAAGTTTACAGAGAAGGGCGAAGTGAAACTGCGCATCTACGAAGCGAACCGCAACTGGAAAGGCCAGTATAATGGCCTGGAAAACGCCGGTCGCGTGGTGGCCTTCGAGATCAGGGATACCGGTATCGGTATTTCCAAAGACAAACAGAACATCATCTTCGAAGCGTTCCAGCAGGCCGAAGGTTCCACATCGAGAAAATATGGCGGTACCGGTCTCGGACTGTCGATTTCGAGGGGTCTTGCAGACCTGTTAGGAGGTTCAATTGAACTGGAGAGCGAACCGGGCAAGGGAAGCACATTCACCCTGTTCCTCCCTATCGATTATAACCCGAACAACGTGAAAAAGGAAAAACAAAGCAGTTTAACCGTTACCGAATACAAACTGGACAGCGACAGCTCCTCCATTCAATCGGTACCTACGGTGAAGCTGCCCGAACGTGACCTCGATGCTGTAAACGAGATCATCAATGAGGTGGGAGACGATCGCAACATCATCAATACCGGCGACCGGGTAGTACTGGTAGTGGAAGATGATATACGGTTTGCCAAGATCATGATCGAGAAGTCGCACGAGATGGATCTGAAGATCGTGGTAGCCACCCATTTTGGCGAGGTGTTCGATCTTACGAATAAGTACAACCCCATAGCGGTAACACTGGACGTGAAACTGCCGGATGCAAGCGGATGGAAGATTCTCGACCTTTTCAAGAATGACGTGAACCTGCGTCACATTCCTGTGCACCTGATTTCAGGTGAGGAAAACCGGCTGCTGGCAATGCAGCGTGGTGCGCGCAGTTTCCACCTGAAGCCATTGAAGAACGAAGCGCTGAACGTTCTGTTCGACGATATTGTGAGTTACCATACACGGAAGCCGAAAAAACTCCTGCTGGTGGAAGACAACGAACTCGACTCTTCATCAATTGCGAAAATCCTTGCCGATGACCAGATCGAGATTGAAATAGCCGCTACCGGCCGCGAGGGTCTGGAGAAACTGAAGAAGGAGTCTTATGATTGTATCATCGTTGACTATATGCTTCCGGATATTGGTGGAATGGAGTTCCTGACCGAGATCAATAATCTCAAGAAACTGGCCATGACACCGGTGCTCATTTACTCCGCGAAGGATTTCAATCCGAAGGAAAAGACCCAGCTTAAGCAGTATGCCAACAGGATCCTGCTGAAGAGCGTGAATTCGCTGGAGCTGTTGCTGGAAGAAACCGTGATGCACCTGCACCTCTCGCACAAGGATCTCAAACCTGAAAAGCGGAAGATCATTGAAGACCTGCGTTCAAGGGAAGACGTCCTGGCAAATAAGACGGTGCTGGTAGTGGATGATGATGTACGTAACCTGTTTGCGCTTACAACTGCGTTTGAGCGCCATAATATTAAAGCGATTACCGCAGAAAGCGGCCAGGAAGCTATTAATATACTCTCGGAAAATGATAATATTGACATCGTATTGATGGACATCATGATGCCCGAGATGGATGGTTATGAAACAACCGGCAAGATCCGCAGGGAACACAAGAACAGTAACCTGCCGATCATCGCGGTAACCGCAAAAGCGATGAAAGGCGACCGCGAGAAGTGCATTGAAGCGGGTGCATCCGATTACATCACCAAACCGGTTAAAATGGATCAACTGCTGTCGCTGATGCGGGTGTGGTTGTACAAATAATGTTTAATGAATTTCAACTCGAATCATACTGCCGATAATTCGATAGTGAAAATCCTGATCGTCGATGACAGGGAGGACAACCTGTTCTCCCTGGAATCGATATTAGAACGTGACGGATACAAGATCGTCAAGGCAAATTCCGGCCGGGCCGCGCTTAAAGTGCTGCTGAGCGAATGGGATTTCAGCCTGATACTGATGGACGTTCAGATGCCGGAAATGAACGGTTTTGAAACAGCCACGCTCATCTATGAAAGGGAAAAGCTGAAGCATATACCCATCATCTTCATTACTGCTCACCATTATGGCGAGGAACAGGCATATGAGGGTTACAAAATGGGTGGAGTTGATTATATCTACAAGCCGATTGACCCGGACCTGCTGCGTTATAAAGTGAGCGTCTTCGCGGAACTCTACCGGAAGAATTTCCAGTTGATGCAACAGGAAAAGAAGCTCATTGCGGTAAACCGTAACCTGCAGAAAGAGATTGAAGACCGTAAACTATCAGAACAGAAGATCAAGAAGCTCAACTTCCAGTTACTCGAGAACAACGAACAGCTGAAAAATACGGTCGAGGAGCTGGATCGTTTCGCTTATGTGGCCTCGCACGACCTGCAGGAGCCTTTAAGGAAAATCCTCATCTTCAGCGATAAGCTGGAGCAGGGCTATAAAGCCAGCTTCCCGCCGGAGGCTGCCGGATATCTTGAAAAGATCGTCCGTTCGTCCGAACGCATGCACCAGCTGATCAATGACCTGCTGAAATTCTCCCGATATACGAATGACAATTACGGCTTTGAAAAAACCGATCTGAACCAGGTGCTGAAAGATGTGATCTCCGATATTGAAACAGATATACAGCAAAAGAAGGCGCACATTGAAATCGGGCAGCTGCCTACGATCTGGGCTATACCAAGCCAGATGCGCCAGGTATTCCAGAACCTGTTGAGTAACTCACTTAAGTTCAGCAGAGACGGTGTAAATCCTGAGATAAAAATTTTCGGGAAAAAGTCTTCGGGCAGCGAGATAAACGGCGCAAACCGGAAAATGGCGAACGACCAGTACTTCCAGATTTTTTTCAAGGACAACGGTATTGGTTTTGATCCGAGATATGCGCGGGAGATTTTCGTTGTATTCAAACGGCTTCACAGCTATCATGAGTTCGAGGGTACGGGTATTGGATTATCAATCTGTAAAAAGATAATCGAAAAACATAACGGCTTCATCACTGCCGAGAGCAGCCTGAATGAAGGGGCGACGTTTACCATAACATTGCCGGAACGTATCAAATTGGAAGAAGTAACCCAACAGCAACAGCAGCCCGTTGAACAGCCGGCCGCCAACCCGGTAACGGAGCAATAATTTTCTTGGCCGACTGTACAATCATAGTATTTTTATCGCTTTATGAGCGGTAACAAAAGAATTGCGGTGATCGGTGCCGGACCGGCAGGCCTTACAGCAGCCTACCGGCTGACCCGGCAGGGTTGCGCAGTAGATGTGTACGAAGCATCGGCGGAAGTTGGCGGGATGTGTAAAACGCTGGAACTCTGGGGGCAGCGCGTAGATCTCGGGCCGCACCGTTTTTTCAGCCAGGACAGGCGCATCAATGAGCTCTGGCTGGAGGTGGTGGGTAGCGATTACCGGCTGGTTGATCGCCTCACCCGAATCTATTACAAAGGAAAATTTTTCCAATACCCGCTCAAAGCGACAGACGCGCTGCGAAAACTCGGCGCCCTGGAAGTGCTGCGATCGATGCAAAGCTATTTCCGAACCCGGGTCTCCCCTCCTCATAACGACAATTCTTTTGAATATTGGGTTACAAGCCGCTTTGGTAAACGCCTCTTCGAAATCTTTTTCAAGAGTTACAGCGAAAAGCTCTGGGGTATTCCCTGCAATGAACTTGACGCAGATTTTGCAGCCCAGCGTATCAAGAAGTTTTCCCTGAGCGAAGCGGTGAAACATGCGTTTACCCGCAGCAGTAACAGGCATAACACGCTGGTTTCAAAATTCGCTTATCCAATCGCCGGAACCGGGATGGTATATCACAAGATGGAGCGTGCTATACGGGAGAAAGGCGGTAATATTCTGCTGAACTCCCCTATCGCTTCCGTTTCATTGAATGAACAGGGAGCGGTGAACGGCGTTGTCAGGGCGGATGGCAGTTACCTGCCTTATGACGAGGTGATCTCTTCCATGCCGCTGAACCTGTTGGTGAAGCAGCTGTCAACCGCGCCGGCATCTGTACAGGATTCGGTTTCCGGTTTACGTTTCCGTAATACGATTCTGGTTTACCTGCACATAGAAGGTGAACACCTGTTTCCCGATAACTGGCTGTATGTGCAGGAGCCATCGGTGCGTATGGGTCGCATAACCAATTTCCGGAACTGGGTACCGGAACTTTACAACGGCAGCAACAATACCATACTCGTACTGGAATACTGGTGTTATGACAAGGACGATATTTGGACAGCCGGCGACAAGCAGCTGACGGCACTTGCAACCAGGGAGATAACAAAAACCGGACTGCTGCAGAATCATAAAATCCTTGACAGTTTTATTTACAGGATCCCTCGATGTTACCCGGTATATCACAAAGGCTATAAGGAAGCGCTTGCTCCGGTGATCGATTATTTGAAGGGGGTGCCCGGCCTCACCTGCATCGGCCGATACGGCGCCTTTAAATACAACAATCAGGATCATTCGATACTGATGGGAATACTCGCCGCGGAAAATATACTGCACCATGCCGGTCATGACCTCTGGAATGTGAACACCGACTACGAGACTTACCAGGAAAAGACGATGATCGCGGAAACCGGGCTCGAGATGTAACGACAAATACCTGCCAATGTTTATTAAGCTTATAGCCCGGGGAACACTCAATAAGCGCTGGCATAATCTTTCGAATCGTTAGTTTTGTGTAAATAGTTATGACTGAGATATTCATCATCATCGGACTGATACTGCTGAACGGGTTATTTTCAATGGCTGAAATTGCGCTGGTATCGGCGCGTAAGGCAAGGCTGGAGACACAGGCGGCAAAGGGTGATGCAAAAGCAAGGGAAGCGCTGGAACTGGCGAACCATCCGGATACATTTCTTTCCACTGTTCAGATCGGTATCACGCTGATCGGTATCTTGACGGGTATCTTTTCCGGTCAGAAAATTACCGGCGACATTGCTGCCTGGTTAAAACAATATCCTTCTGTTGCGGATTACAGCAATGGGATCGCTACCACCATCGTTGTGGTAGTGGTAACATACCTTACCCTTGTGCTCGGAGAGCTGCTTCCGAAAAGAATAGGCCTGGCTAATCCGGAAAAAATCGCAAAGATGGCGAGCCGGCCGATGCGGTTCGTAAGCATGGTCACTTATCCCTTCATCTGGCTGCTCACCCGCTCCACCAATCTCCTCACAAGACTGTTTAATCTGCGCAGTACAGACAACCAGGTCACCGAGGAAGAGATCAAAGCAATTATCAGTGAAGGAACGGAACACGGTGCAATAGAAGAGGCCGAACAGGAAATCATCGAACGGGTTTTCCACCTTGGCGACCGGAATATCACTTCGCTAATGACACACCGCAGTGATATCATCTGGCTGGACATGAATACAACGGTGGCCGAAGCAAAAGAGACGATTGCCAGTGAACTCCACACCGTATATCCGGTTTGTGACGGCCGCATCGATGACATCAAAGGCATCGTATCCATCAAGGATATGTACCTCGCCAAGCCAAATACCAGGATCAGCAGCATCATGCGCCCCGCGCAATATGTTCCGGAAAACAATTCCGCCTACCAGGTCCTGGAATTTTTCAAAAAGACGAAAGCACATTACTGCTTTATCGTAGATGAATACGGCAGCGTTGAAGGTATGATCACCTTCTTCGATATTCTTGAAGCCATTGTAGGGGATACCCCCGAAACGGGCGACAGCGACTATGAAGTGATTGAAAGAGAAGACGGCAGCCTGCTGGTTGACGGTCAGCTTCCGTTCTATGACCTGCTGAGCAAACTCCATAAAATTGAATGGATGGGTGAGGATGAACGTGATTTCGATACTGTCGCCGGTTTTATTCTCAATGAAATGCAACGAATCCCCACTGCCGGTGATTGCATGGAATGGAAGGGGCTGAAATTCGAGATCGTGGATATGGATGGACACCGCATCGATAAAGTGATCATCAACATTCCCCCCGGACTGAAGGAAGAAATCGATTCCTGATATGCTCCATCATGCCCGGCTCAACCCGCATTCCACTGCCGGCCTGGTTCTTCATGCTTTCTGAATGACGCGGTTTTTGCTCGACACGCCGATCCGGTGAGCAGCACTTTCATAGGTTTGGTTTTTGCAGATCATTAGCCGGTTCGGGTAAAACCCCGGGCCAGAATAAAGCTTTGCAGGAATGACAAACAATGATAAGCACTTATGGTGGCAGGAAGGCGTGATCTACCAGGTTTACCCCCGCTCCTTCCAGGACAGCAACGGTGATGGCGTAGGTGACCTGCGGGGAGTCATGCAACGGCTCGATTACCTCCAATGGCTGGGTGTTACCGGCATCTGGATCTCACCTGTCTATCCATCCCCCATGGCCGACTTTGGCTATGATATCTCTGATTATTGCGGCATTCACCCTTTGTTTGGTGACATGTCAGATTTTGACCAGTTACTGGCTGAAATTCACCGGAGGGATATGAAACTGATACTGGACTTCGTACCTAACCATACTTCGAACCAGCACCCCTGGTTTCTGGAATCAAGGTCTTCACGCGATAATCCGAAACGTGATTGGTACATCTGGAAAGATGCGAAACCCGGCGGGGCCGAACCCAACAACTGGCTGAGCGTATTTGGCGGCTCAGCCTGGGAATGGGACGAGAACACAGGCCAGTATTATTACCATGCTTTCCTTAAAGAACAACCCGATCTCAACTGGCGGAATCCTGAAGTACAGGAGGCGATGCTGGGGGTGATGAAATTCTGGCTTGACAAAGGCGTTGATGGTTTCCGGGTAGACGTGATGTGGCATATGATCAAAGATCAGAACCTGCGCGACAATCCCCACAACCCGAACTACCAGTCGCACATGGCAACGTACGAACAATTGCTGCCTGTATACTCTACCGATCAGCCCGAGGTACATGAAATCGTACACAAAATGCGCAGCCTGCTGGATGCCTACCACGAACGTATGATGATCGGCGAAATATACCTTCCCATTCATAAACTGGTTACCTATTACGGCACAGACAATAACGGTGCACACCTGCCATTCAAC
>DASVBM010000151.1:0-16968 GCA_036375835.1 Chitinophagaceae bacterium
GGTAACTCCAGGATGAAGAAACTCTTTTCCTTCAGCCGGATGAACCACTTCATCACATAGCTTACGATCAGCGCCATCACGGTTCCAAGCAGGTAAAGTGCCATCATCACCAGACCCTGCAGGCTGAGGAATCCGAGAAAAAATCTGTCCGGTATCACCAGCGCAATAAGGATAGTATATACAGGCAATCGCGCGCTGCAGCTCATCAACGGTGTAACCATGATGGTGAGCAAACGCTCCTTGCGGTTCTCGATGTTTCGTGCGCTCATGATTGCGGGAACCGCACAGGCAAACCCGCTGATCATCGGCATTACGCTTTTACCGTTTAGTCCAACTTTGCGCATGAGGCGGTCCGTTAGAAAGCTGATGCGCGCCATATACCCGGAATCTTCGAGTATTGTGATCAGTCCAAACAGAATCATGATCTGCGGTACAAAGACAAATATGCCGCTCAGTCCCGCAACAAATCCATTCACGAGAAGATTACTCCACCAGGCTTCCTGCAGGTTATTGTTTAAAAATCCACTCGTCTCTGAAAACGCCCACTCGATCGCATCCATCGGGTATTGTGCCAGCCAGAATATGCTCTGGAACAGGATAAACAAAACCGAAAGCAGGATCACGTAACCCCAGACGCGGTGTAACAGGATATTATCCAGCTTTTCTGTAAACAGCTTTTTCTGCAGCGGATCAGGCTCTATTACATGTTGTTGCATGATCTGCCGGATATGGGTATATCGCTGCATGATCTCTTCCGCCTGGGTTCGGGTGGGGTTGAATTTATTATCGATCTCGATCTGTTCGATCGTATCCTGCATCTTAGCGTCGAAAGGGAAGTTCTCGTGGTTAATGAGGTAATGAATGGCCGCGTAATCACTCAACTGGGGAAACAGCCGCTGTACACCTTCGATAGGTGCGCTGGCGAGCTCCTTGTTTTCGATGAAACTTCTTGCCGGAACTTTCAGGTTCAGCTTCACAAGCTGAGATAGCGTTTTTTTCAACTGAGTAAGGCCCTTGTTCTTCCTCGCATTCACCGGTACGATGGGTACGCCCAGTTCCGTTTCCAGCCCTTCCACATTGATCCGGATGCCTTTTTTTGCCGCCAGGTCATTCATCGTCAACGCCATCACCACCGGAATCTTCAGGTCTATCATCTGACTGCAGAACAGGAGATTACGCTTCAGGTTGCTGGCATCCGCAACCAGCACCACGATATCCGGACGTACATCCGGGTCCATTCCCATTAATACTTTGTAGGCTACCCATTCGTCAGCGCGACGGGGATAAAGGCTGTATGTTCCAGGCAGGTCGATCACCGAAGCCCGTAATTGCTCATCCAGGGCAATGTTGCCTGTTTTCTTGTCGACTGTTACACCGGGAAAATTTCCTACCTTCTGGTTCAGTCCGGTCAAGGCATTGAACAGCGAAGTCTTCCCGCTATTGGGATTACCGACCAATGCGATATGTATACCGGGGGCGGACATTGCTGGCAAAAGTACCTCGCTGCAATGGCCTTAGATTACGAGATCGGGAGATTAACAAGGGTTTGGGTACTGATATTCATCAGCTCCTTCGTTGCACCACCCTATTTTTGCATGATAATTCAGCACGCATGAGAAGGTTAGTCACAATGGTAGTTTTATTCAGCCTGGTTGCATGCAGCGCCGGAAAGGGTAGCCGCACCACAGGTGATCTTTCAGACGCACGATTATTAACGAACCTGAAAAAACATGTGGTCTTTCTGGCTGATGACAGGCTGGAAGGGCGGCGGGCTGGCAGCACAGGTGAAACGCTTGCCATGGAATACATTGCGGATGCCTTCAGGGAAATCGGCCTTGAACCGAAGGGAACAGTTGGATATGTCCAGACTTTCGAAGTTAACGAAGGCAAACAGGTTGATCCATCCGGTTATTTAAAAATAAACGAAAAAGACCTCCGGCTGAACGAAGAATATTTTCCGCTGGCTTTCTCGGCAAATGCCACCGCCTCCGGAACCGCCGCTGTATCCCTGAGAGAATCGGGCGCTCCCTGGTTTGTTGATGTTCGCGAATGGCTGGAAGAGAATAAATCAAACCCTCATTACGACATCAACGCTTCGATCATCAGTGAAGCGCAACGGGCAGCTTCTAAAAATGCCACGATGCTGATACTTTACAACAGCAACGCCGAAACCGATAATATCCAGTTCAATAAAAACGATAAAACAGAGACGGTAAGCCTTCCGGTTATTTACATCACTCCGTCCGGTGTGAAAAAATTTCTCAGTGATCGTTCAGCGGCACTCGACATTTCTTTGAAGGTTCAATTGGGTACGAAAACCCGGACTGCCCATAACGTAGCAGGTTATATCGACAACGGTGCGCCGCAAACAGTGATCCTGGGCGCCCATTTCGACCATCTGGGCTATGGAACCGACAAGAATGCACTGGACACCGGGTATGTAGTACACAATGGCGCGGATGATAATGCCAGTGGAACGGCCGCGCTCATTGAACTGGCGCGGATGCTGAAAAAAAACGGGCCAGACAACAACAACTATCTCTTCCTGGCTTTCTCAGGTGAGGAACTCGGGCTGCTTGGAAGCAAGTACTGGCTGGAACATCCAACGGTTACCGGTAAGCCGAATTATATGATTAACCTCGACATGGTCGGTCGTTACGATTCCTCGCGGAAACTCACCATCGGGGGTTTCGGCACTTCCCCTGTCTGGAGCGATATAATCAGCACCGCGAATCCCGGTATGGTCGTAAAACTGGACAGCAGCGGAAGCGGGCCAAGTGATCATGCTTCGTTTTACAGGAAAGACATTCCGGTACTGTTCTTTTTTACCGGTAGCCACAGCGACTATCATAAGGCCACCGATGATGAAGACCGCATCAATTATGAAGGCACGCAGCAGGTAGTCCGGTTCGCTTATAACATCGTTCAGGCAGCAGATAACAGGGGGCAGCTTGCCTTCCTCAAAACCCGCGAACCGGACATGGGCAGATCTAGCCGCTTTACCGTCAGTCTTGGAGTAATCCCCGATTACGGTTACAGCGGCACCGGGGTCAGGATTGACGGCGTATCACCTGGCAAGCTGGCTGAAAAAACCGGGTTACAGGCCGGCGATATTCTTTTACAACTGGGCGAGTTTAAATTTGTGGACGTATCCAGCTATATGCAGGCACTCAGCAGATTTAAAAAAGGTGACAAAACAACATTGCGCATAAAACGGGATACCGAAGAAAAAGAATTCAGCATTCAATTTCAATGATCAGGTATAAACTAAATACCGAAGAACTCACAGACGATTTTTTCGAAGAAACGCGGCTGTTCGGCATTACCGCCCCGCTAAGGAATTATCATTTCTGCTGGCTGCTGAACAGGACCTCCGGATATGATTTCCGGCTAAACCCCGACATCGAGATCCAGCTTCGCAAAAAAGAGCGGAATTATTTCTTTTCCATCTACGAGTATTCCGAGCCGGCAAGCGGGCTGACCCACTATATTTATCACAACCACTTCGACGGGGAATACCTCCTGCCCGAATTCAGGCATATGGACTTCCTCTGGCTCATGAAAGGAAATGTGTACGACGAAGAAAAATGCGACTGGATTCTGCAGACTGTCAGGGGTATCGGAGGGGTGCAGCTGGTAGCCGAGCTGACGAACGAAAAAATAAAGAACAAAGGCAACATGATTTTCTGATTGCCGGCATTCACGTAAAATTTTCTCTTATGTGGCAGCACCTGGACAACAGACTTTACCGGAAATTCCAGTTCGACGATTTCTCCGAAGCTTTTGCTTTCATGACGCGTGTGGCAATGGAAGCGGAAAGGATGAACCATCATCCTGAATGGAAAAATACCTGGAATACTGTTGAGATCTGGCTTTCTACCCATGATGCGGGCGATGTGGTAACGGAAAAGGATGAGAAATTATCGCGCAGGATCGATGCATTGCTCAACAAATGAACTTCAGCTCCCGCATCCTGATGGTCAGGCCAGCCTCGTTTGGTTTCAACCTGCAAACGAAGGCTGATAATACTTTTCAACAGGACATATCCCGACCAGGAACATTACAGCTGGCATTAGCGGAATTTGATAACATGGTTGAACAGCTGCGCGCTGCAGAAATTGAAGTGCTGGTGATTGAGGACAGCGCTGATATTCCAAAACCGGATGCCGTATTCCCAAACAACTGGTTCTGCACCTTACCTGACGGAAGCCTCACCGTATTCCCAATGTACGCCGCCAACCGCCGGACAGAAAAAAGAAAAGAAATCATTGACCTGCTGCTGCACCGCTTCAGGGTGAACGTTATCTCCGACTGGAGCAGCTTCGAAGCACATCATAGTTTCCTGGAAGGAACAGGAAGCATGGTTTTCGACCACGAATACAGGATAGTCTATGGCTGCGCTTCTGAGCGTACCAGTCCGTTACTGCTTACACGTTTCGCCGAACAGTGCGGGTATGAGCCCGTGCTGTTTAAGGCGACCGACGAATATGGTACACCTGTTTACCATACCAATGTGATGATGTGCATAGGCCATGGCTTCAGTCTCGTTTGCCTGGACTCGATTGATGTTTCAGATCTTGCATTTTTTAAGCAAGCGTTGGAAAAAGGATATAAAAAACTAATCACTATAACCTTCGGGCAAATGCGGCGCTTCGCCGGAAATATGCTTCAACTGCAAAACAATCAGGGTAAGCATCTCCTGGTACTAAGCAGGTCCGCATTTAATGCATTAGAACCTGGCCAACTTGCTCAATTGCAGGAACATACCATGCTGCTACCGGTTGACATTCCTACGATCGAAACGATCGGAGGTGGAAGCGCACGTTGCATGATGGCGGAGCTATTCCTCGAGCCCATCGTAAAATAAAAAAGGAGCTGGAAAATTCCAGGCTCCTTTTTATCCTACCCTATGCTGCTGTAAGTTTAAAGCCGGTTAACGGCTATCCTGAATTCGTTTCATTTGCGCGTTTCATGATTAAGCGTTCAAGGACTATGCCATTGAAACGGCAGCCGAAATATTATTTTTTCGTCAGTACCGAGTTTGCTGTAAATCAGAAACCGATCGCAGCCGCTGGCTGTATGAAGTATTTTGTACAAGTCGTTTGCAGCAGAACTAAAAAGAAATGTTTTTCTACAATCGACTCCCCATTACAGTTTCTGGTATAGCGCCTTCAGTCTTTCTCTCGTCATTTCCTGTTCCCAGTTTTTGCCAAGCGCATTTTCCCAAAGCGGTTTCATTCCAAGGGAAACATCAATCATCGTATCAAACTGCGCCTCGGTAAGGCCGCTGCAGATGCCGGTTGGTATCGTTACGTTATTGCGTGTTACCATCTCCTTGAATTCAGCAACCCCTTCCGGGTAAAACTCTTCAAGATGATTCATTACAATGCAGTTACCGATACCGTGTTTTGTCCCCAACAGGTAACTTAAGCCATAACTCACTGCGTGCGCCACGCCCACCTGCGAGTATGCGATGCTCATTCCGCCCGCGTACGAGGCCATCATCAGTTTGTCGTCGCATTCCTCATCCCATACCTGCTTGTCCAGGAAAACATAGCGGCAGAGTTCAAGTGCCTTTTCACCATAACTTTTACTGAATTCGTTCAGATAGGTGCCCTGCAGGCTTTCAATGCAATGGATATAACAATCCATGCCGGTGTAAAACCGTTGGTTGTGTGGCGCGCCTGCAGTTAGTTCGGGATCCAAAACGATCTGGTTAAATGGCGTAAAGTCGCTGTTCATTCCAAGCTTTTTCGTGGGACCGGTGAGTACTGTTGTCCTTGACACTTCTGCACCCGTTCCACTCAGGGTTGGAATACCCACTTTGAAAACACCGGGATTCTTTACCAGATCCCATCCCTGGTAGTCCGCGGCTGATCCCGGGTTGTTCATCATCAGTGAAACAGCTTTGGCCAGATCCATCGTTGAACCGCCACCAATACCAATAATGCCGCTCACGCTTCCGAACTCCTGTTTCAGTTTCCCTGCCAGTTCATCAACATAAGTAGTTTTGGGCTCGTAAGTCACATCAGCAGAAATGATCTTGTCATTTCCGCGTACAGGGATCCTGTTCAACAGCGGCTTGCCATCAAAAAAATGATCCACCAGGAATATCATCGGGTCATTATCTCTGCGATGCGGCGCAAGGATCTCATCCAACTGGTCAAAACTACCCCTGCCATACACCACGTAATCGACCATCTTAAAATTTCTGAACTTCATACGATTGATTTTTCTGAACAAGAAGGATCATCCCGACTGATCCGCGAATTTCATGATTTCAATTGACAAAATGATGAGGCTGGCAGCGGATTCACCCCAGCATCCGGGTAGCTTTCTCAAGATCCGCGGGCGTATCAATTTCCACACCCATATAACTGGTGACGACCATTTTCATGGGAACCCCGTGTTCCAGGTAACGCAGGCATTCGATTTTCTCTGCAGCTTCAAGAGGCGTCACCGGCCAGCCTGTAAAATCGAGTAGCGCCTGTTTGCGAAAAGCATAAACACCGATATGTTCGTAATAACTGAGCGCGGCGGCCGGGTCGCGGGGATAAGGGATCACTGAACGACTGAAAAAAAGTGCGTTCATATTGAGATCTACCGCAACTTTCACGTAATTCGGATCGGTAATCAATGCGGGGTCTTTCAATATCTGCATCAATGAAGCGACCTGTATTCCGTTCCCGTGTTCACCTTCAAAAACCCGGAGCAATTGCTGCAACGGCTCTTTTTTTACAAAGGGTTCGTCACCCTGGACGTTTACAACGATATCCACCTCCATACCGGCGACAGCTTCGGCAATACGGTCACTCCCGCTTTCGTGCGACCGCTGGCTCATGATAGCAGTGCCACCGTGGCTTGTGATCTCATTGAAGATGATCTCGCTGTCTGTAACCACCACTACATCATCGAACAAACCGGTTGCAACGGTGTTGTCATAGGTATGCCGGATAACAGTTTTGTTGCCGAGCATCTGCATCAGTTTTGCCGGGAAACGGGTGGCTGCATACCGTGCGGGAATAAATGCTTTGCAGGTCATTTCATCTTCTTGAATGGTCGCGAAAATAGGTCTTTAAAACTTTCGTCCAGCTCATTGGGATAATAACGGTCAAGCCCATATCGTATCTCGGAGTGATCCAGTTTCATAAATGTTCCAAGTATACGATCCCAGATCGAAAACACTGCTCCGTAATTGCTATCTGTATAAGGCTGCTTCCAGTGATGATGAACCTTGTGCATATTGGGAGATACCAGCAACCAGCTCAGCGACCGGTCAAGATACGATGGGAGCCGGATATTCGCATGCGTAAACGCGGTGGCAAAGACCAGCAGCGTCTGGAAGATCATCACAGCGTACATCGGCGCACCGGAGACGATAATACCGACGAAAAAAAATCCGCCGCGAAGCAGGCTTTCTACCGGGTGATGCCGCAGGCCCGTAGTAACATCCACGTTGTTATCTGCATGATGGACGACGTGAAAGCGCCAGAGCAGGGGAATCTTATGCTCCGTAATATGGACCAGCCAGCCACCAAAAAAGTCCAGCACCAGCACAGAGACGAGAATTGTCGCAGCAGTTCCGGCATTAAACCAGTGAACAAGCCCCCATCCCTGTGCTCTGCACCAGTCGCTGAGCAGTACGATCACAACGGCCAGAAAGGTATGGATCACCAGGTGAATAACGGTAAAGCTGAAGTTCACCAGCGCATGGCGCAATTTGCTTCGCCTGTATTTCAGTTGTATCAGCGGGATGGACCCTTCAATAATCCAGAATATCAACAGCCCGGCAACCAGGATGCCGAGGCGCTCCAGCGGACGTTGCTCCAGCGTTGAGAAATATCGGACGATCGTTTCCATATTTAATGGCCGGCAATAGAATCAAGCTCGGTGCTTTCCAGTTCCGCGAACTCGTTCCCGCAATCAAAGCAATGATACACCTGTTCCGCGGAAACTGCATAGCTGCCCAGTAGCCAGGTGGTAATCGCGCTGAGCCAGTTGGCGGCACCGGGCCGGGAGATGTAGCTCACATTCAGTGAACCACAGGAAGGACAGCGCTGGCGAAGGCGGCTTTGTTCTTCGAATGCCTTCAGCAGTTCGCGTGCTTCTGCCAGTTGTCCGGCATCCACGCAAAGTTTGATACCACCGATCGCATTACAAAGAATAGGATCGATGGTCACCGTGTACTCATCTTTAAGCATACAGCGTATACCCGCGTCCTGCAGCTTTCCCAGCCATATGTTCGCGGTCACATACGAGTCGAATGTTTTTACCGGCAACACGTTCATACCCTAAAAATAAAACACCCCGCTGATAACCGGCGGGGTGTTCAATGAATTTAAACCAGGTCAGCTATTGAGCATCAACGGCATTACCAGCATCAGCAGATCTTCATTCTCTGCCTGTTCAACCGGTTTGATGATACCGGCCTTGGTTGGCGTGGAGAGTTCCACCTTAACCTCATCGGTGTCCGCCGCGTTCAGCATCTCTATCAGGAACTTCGCATTAAAGGCGATCTGCAGGTCTTCGCCATCATACTGGCAATTCATGCGCTCATTTCCTTCAAACGAAAAGTCGATGTCCTGTGCAGCCATCTGCAGCTCGCTGCCGCTTATACTGAGCGCAACCTGATTGGTGCTCTTATTACTGAAGACGCTTACCCGGCGGAGCGCGCTCTGGAAATCTGATTTTCCTACAACAAGCTTATACGGGTTATCAGTAGGGATGACCACTTTGTAATCCGGGAACCGCGCGTCAATGAGGCGACAGATCATCTTCACGTCACCATGACTCACAAAGAGATGGTTGCTGTTATAACTGATAGTGATCTCATCATCATTATCCGGCAGTGCATTCTTGAGCAGGTTGAGCGGTTTCCGTGGTACAATGAAAGAATCAGTTTTAGGCGATTTCGAGTCGGTGCGTTTGTAACGGACGAGGCGGTGCGCGTCGGTTGCAACAAACTGAACGCCGTCTTTTTGTAATTCAAAGAACACGCCGGTCATTGCGGGCCGGAGGTCGTCATTGCTCACCGCGAACAGTGTTTTGTTGATAGCGGTAACCAACGCGCTGCTCGTCATGGTGAAACCGGTGGTATCGTCGGCAGCAGGTTCCTTCGGAAAATTATCAGGATTTTCGCCCATCACCTTGTACTTACCATTATCGCTGGTAATCTCTACGCCGTAGTTTTTATCAATATTGAAGGTCAGTGGTTGATCAGAGATGTTCTTCAGTGAATCGAGGAGTATCTTGGCGGGGATACAGACCCTGCCGTTTGCCTTAGACTCCACATCCATCTGCACCCTCATCACCGTTTCAAGGTCGGTTGCCACTACATTGAGTTTCTTGTCCTGGATCTCAAACAGGAAATCTTCTAGTATGGGTAAAACGGTATTTGCATTGATGACGCCACTGATCTGCTGCAGGTGCTTCAGAAGGGAATTAGAGGATACGATGAACTTCATTTCCGCAATTTTTTTGGTTGTTGATCCGCATAAGCGGTACTGGCAAACCTACAGCAAAATTCAATTGCCCGCCGTACAGATTTTAGCGCCAGGGGGTTATCAACAGCCGATGTTAATCGCCTGTGGATTCGCCGTTACGGGTGAGTGAAAGCAGTTCTTCAAACCTGCTGCGGCCAACCGGTTTGATAATATAATCGTTGATCACGGCATACTGCCTGCTACGCTTCATATCATTCTCATCTACCGAAGAACTGACCATGTACAAGGACACCTTCTTTCCCAGCTGTAGCTGCTCGAAGGCCTCCACGAACTGCCAGCCATCCATTACCGGCATGTTGATGTCCAGAAAAATGATATCCGGAAGTAATGTAATTTCATGCTGATGCGCCCGCAGGTACTCAATCGCATG
This sequence comes from Chitinophagaceae bacterium, assembly GCA_036375835.1. GTDB lineage: Bacteria > Bacteroidota > Bacteroidia > Chitinophagales > Chitinophagaceae > JAEZDC01. The sequence goes on from DASVBM010000151.1 coordinate 9,874, forward strand.
CCTTCCATCCGAGAAAACGGATACTTCGCCGGATAGGCCCATCGATTCCAGTGTCTTTTTTGCGGTGAACTGGTAAATCTTGTCGTCGTCAACCAGAAAAATATTCAAATTTTGCTTGGGTGTCGGTACCTTTTTCATAGCACTATTGGAAAGCGAAACAAAAATAGGGTTTTAATGATGACAGAGCGGAATTCGAAAACCTTTACCCCGGAACAGGCATTTGCAAAAGCCAAACATTACTGCGCTTACCAGGAACGAAGCCATTCGGAGGTGAAAGAGAAGCTCTACAGTTTCGGCCTACGCAAAACTGACGTTGAAACACTCCTGTCGCGGCTGATTGAAGAAAATTACCTGAACGAAGAAAGATTCGCGAGGCAGTTTGCCGGCGGCAGGTTCCGGATCAAAAAATGGGGAAGGGTGAAAATCCTATACCACCTCAAACAAAAGCGAGTGAGCGCTTACAATATCCGCCTGGCAATGGAAGAAATCGATGAAGCGAAATACCAGGAACTGGTTGCAAAACTTGGAGCGGCAAAATGGAGGGCGCTTAAAAACCAGCCCCTTATTTCCCGCCAGGCCAAAACATTCCAATATCTGACCGGCAGGGGCTTTGAACCTGCCCTGGTAAAGAATGTGATCGCTACGCTGCGGAAGGAGGCTACAGGCTAATTTTGCATTAGAAATCATCGCATGTCACAACTCACTATCACAGTCATCCAAACGCCCTTGTACTGGGAAGATCGCGCGCATAACCTGGAAATGCTGGAACAGAAGATACGTTCGATCGATTCCCAGACCGAGGTCATCATCCTGCCGGAAATGTTCAGTACAGGGTTCAGTATGCGACCGGAAGTCCTTTCTGAAACAATGGAGGGCGAATCGGTGCAGTGGATGAAAAAACTGGCAAAGGAGAAACGGGCGATTATCACCGGTAGCCTCATCATCCGCGATGGCGACGATTATTTCAACCGTTTAATCTGGATGCAACCCGATGGCCGGTTTGGCCACTACGATAAACGCCATCTCTTTGCCTACGGCGGTGAGGACCAGCACTACGCGGCGGGTAACCGGCGGCTGATCGCTTCCGTTAAAGGCTGGAAAATCAACCTGCTGATCTGCTATGACCTTCGCTTTCCTGCCTGGGCGCGGCACCAGTTCGCCACAACCGGTGGTGCACCTGAATACGACCTCCTTGTATACGTGGCAAATTGGCCGGAACGCCGCAACCTTGCCTGGAAAACCTTGTTGCAGGCAAGGGCTATCGAAAACCAATGCTTTGTTGCCGGGGTTAACCGCGTTGGGCACGATGGCAACGACATCTACTACAGCGGCGACAGCATGATTGTGAATCCCATGGGCGAGGTATTGTACACACGGGAGCACACTGAAGACATTTTTACCATCACACTCGACCAGAAAGAACTTGAAGAAGTGCGGACGAAACTGCCGTTCTGGAAAGACGGCGATAAATTCATGATCCTGGATGCCTGAAAATGGAACCTGGAATGCCCGACTACTGTTTACCGGCAGGGAATGGCTGGCCAGACAGTCTATTAAAGTGGAAAATGGTCGGATCACCGCGATCGTGCCGGCCGAAGCACCCGGCACGGATCCAGAAGCTGAAATGATCATTCCCGCCTTCATTGACCTGCAGATCTACGGTGCCTCCTCCCGGCTGTATTCCGTTTTTCCCGATGCTGAAACACTTAGCCTGATACACCAGTTCTGTGTTCACGGCGGAGCCTACTGGTTTCAGCCAACCGTGGCAACCAACACCCTTGAAGTGTTCAGGAAAGCAATCGACGGGGTGCGGGTGTACCGACAGAACGGAGGCGAAGGTTGCCTGGGCCTTCACCTCGAAGGGCCATGGATCAATCCTGATAAACGCGGCGCGCATATCGGGTCGCTTGTGCACCCGCCTTCAATAGATGAAGTCCGTTCTTTACTGAATTATGGTGAAGGGGTAATAAGCATGATAACGCTCGCTCCGGAAGTGTGCAGTGAGGAGGTGATTAACACCATCCGGTCCGCAGGTGTAGTCATTTCCGCGGGCCATACCAACGCGGATTTCCGACAGGCGAATGATGCCTTTTTAAAAGGAATCCATGCGGTAACCCATCTTTACAACGCGATGAGCGGGTTACAACATCGCCAGCCAGGTATGGTGGGCGCCGCGATGCTGCACGAGGATGTGATGGCAGGCATCATTGCCGACGGCCACCATGTAGACTTCGCAGCTATTACTATTGCTCGTCGGCTGATGAAAAACCGGCTTTTTCTGATCACCGATGCTGTGACCGAAACCGGTTTGGGTGCCTATAGGCATCAACGTGAAGGCGACAAATTTGTAGCCGACGGAATACTCAGTGGTTCGGCTGTAAACATGCTGCAATCTGTAAAGAACCTCTTAATGCATACCGATACCGACTTAGACGAAGCGATCCGTATGGCTTCGCTGTATCCTGCGAAAGCAGTGGGGCTTGCAGGCAAAATAGGGTGTATCGAGGTGGGAGCGGCGGCGCGTTTTATTCTCACTGATGAATCGCTGTCAGCAATACAGGTTGTATAAACCAGTTAAAGTTCATTTTTTCTTTTGCTGAATAAGCTCCTTCACTTTCGCAATCTTCGGATCCCAGCCTTCTTTTAATGCGACTGAAGAAGGTTTCACTTCGATATCAGGGAAAATACCACGCCCGGTTTTAGGTTTCGACGCATCGATCACCACCCGGTAAATTGGCAGTATGATCCGGATCTTTGTGTTAGGAAGGATGATCTGAGGAAGATGTACCGCCGAGTTGCCATAGCTTCCTCCGCCCGTTTCCTCACCTATAACCGTAACATTGTCCTGCCCCTGCAACGCATCAATGAAAAGCGTAGTTGCCGAAAAAGAATAGCCCCCCTGGATCAGGTAGACATCTCCGTCGAAATGGTATTTCTTTCGCGGCTCAAACTCATGGTTTTCAAAATAGCGGAAATGATACCTGCCGTCCGATCGCCTGCGGTTGGATGTGAAAAACATGCTGATCTTATAGGCAAGCGAGGGACGGATATACTCGCCATAGCGAAATCTGCGGCTTACAGCTGCAACAGTGTCCGCAAGCCGGAATGGTTTTTTTATCAGATACTGGGTAAGCCTCGTGCTGTTCATGATGTTGCCACCGCCATTTTCCCTCAGGTCAAACACGACGCTTTGAATGCCTCGTTTGTGTATAGTTTTAAAACTTCTGCGGAAAAACGGCTTCAGCTTACCCGCAGAAAAAGTTGCCACGCGTATGTAAGCGGTATTGAGGAGGGTATCTATTGTCATGCTGCGTCGACTCAGCTTCTTTGCCTCCCGCAGCTGCCGGCGTGTAGGTACCACTACCTGTGTGACACCCCTGCCTTTTCTTCTAAGGGTGTCTGATTTAGGATCGTAATTACGCATCAGCACTGTTCGCACATTGCGGTTCGAATCGAGAAACCGGATCTGGTGGAGACTGTCAAGTCCAAATGCGTTTGCGTAATGCGTTCCAAAGTTGAAACTAACCACCTGACTTTTGAAATTGTCGGTATAGCCATCCGTACTGATAAACCGGAACATCGAATCCAGCATCACACGTGGCGACAGGTTATTGATTGAAACGATAATCGTTCCACGGGTAAAAACAGAATCACCGCGAAATGCGCTGCCGAGCACAACCAGGCTGTCTTCCCAGGTTTTGATAGCGAGCGGGAACACCGGTCGCTGTGATTTCTCCACTGCGTTTGTATACCTGCGTGAAAACCGAACGGCGGTATGCCCGTCGTGAATTTTACTCACAACCCAGGCCACCTTATTTCGGAATTCCGGCTCAGTCATCGAGTCGGTGATGCTGTTGTATACTGCGTCAAAATAATTATCAAGACTATCCTTTGTTGTATACCAATACAGACTGGGGTGGTTCGCTTCAAGCGCACCGCGTAGAACAGAGAAGTCTTCGGATAATTCCGCAACACTGTATTTTTTCGATATATCGTGCTGCACAGATGCGGTACGGCAGGAAAAAAAGAATACGCAGGCGGTGGCTGTCAGCAGCTGGATTAATCTTCCGCGGTAACGATAGCTTTTTTCCAAATCTCTGAGTTAATGTTCTCCAAAGGCATTCCACCCCTGGGCTGTTATATCAAATGTATTGCCAGCTTTGGTAATAATTTTACTACCCTCCTGCAGTTCGGCCATATATCCGATCACACTGATCTCTTCATTCAGGGTGATCCGGTCGTAATCTTCCTGACGAAGGGTGAAAAGCAATTCGTAATCCTCTCCGCCATTCAATGCGCAAACAGTAGGGTCGAGCCCGAATTTGAATGCCGCCTTCCGCGTTTGTTCGGCTATGGGAAACTTATCCTCGTACAACCTGCAACCAAGGTTGCTTTGTTTACAGATATGAAGAATATCACTGCTGAGGCCGTCGCTCAGGTCCATCATGGCTGTTGGTGTAATATCATTCTCTGCAAAGAAGCGGATTATATCGGTTCTCGCTTCTGGTTTGAGCAACCTTCCGACGATATAGTCTTCCTGTTCCAGGTCAGGCTGCACCTGCGGATTCTCCAGGTAAATCTTTTTCTCCCGCTCCAGGATGGTCAGGCCAAGAAACGCGGCCCCAAGGTCCCCAGTCACGCAGATGAGATCACCTTTGTTAGCAGTATTCCTGCGCACAAATCGTTCCGGTGCAACTTCACCGATCGCTGTGACCGAGATAACGAAACCTTTGTGTGATGCCGACGTATCACCGCCAACCAGGTCGACATTATATTTTTCACAGGCCAGGTATACCCCTTCATAAAACTCGTTCAGCGCCTCGACAGAAAACCGGTTGCTCACACCGATACTCACGGTTATCTGTGTAGGTGCGGCGTTCATCGCGCAGATGTCACTAAGGTTCACCACTACAGATTTATACCCCAGGTGTTTGAGCGGTGTATACATCAGGTCGAAATGAACGCCTTCCAGCAACAGGTCGGTGGTGATCACCGTTTGTTTTCCGAAATGATCGATCACAGCTGCATCGTCTCCTACTGAAACGATGGTCGAGGCATTCCGTATCTCGAAATTCCTGGTGAGCTGATCGATAAGCCCGAACTCACCAAGTGCCGATATTTCTGTTCTGTTTTCCATTATTCCACTGCTCCTCCGTTCACTACTTTCATTAAAGCCTCGTGTATTCTGCCATTCGATGCAATGATTCCCGGCTGGTAAGGATTATAATATTTTCCGCTAAGGTCTGTAACCTTTCCGCCGGCTTCTTCTACAATCAGGAAACCTGCAGCACTGTCCCAGGCGCTGAGCTTGTGCTCGTAAAATGCATCAAACCTTCCGGCAGCTACCCAGCAAAGGTCGATCGCGGCGCTGCCCAGTCTGCGGACAGGTATCCCTTTACGGATGAATTTTTCAAACACCTGCAGCGGGCCATTAGGCATGTCCAGGTAAGTATACGGAAAGCCGGTAACGAGACAGCTCTTCACAAGCGAATCCTGTGTACTCACCGAAATCTTTTTTTCATTTAGCGTAGCGCCTGAACCACGCTCTGCAAAAAACATTTCATTCAGGAATGGGTTATACACCGCAGCAAGTACCATCTTTCCCTGTTTTTCAACGCCGATGCTAACACAACAAATCGGTATACCGTTGGCATAATTCACCGTTCCGTCAATAGGATCGATGATCCACTTGTATTCCGAATCCTGTACAAGGTCGCCCGATTCTTCGCTTAGTATATGGTGGTCGGGAAATGATTCCCTGATCACCCCGAAGATCGTTTCTTCACTTTTATGATCAACTTCGGTTACCAGGTTATTGATGCCTTCTTTATTGCTCACCCTGAATGAACTGTTGAAATATTCGCGGAGCACCTGCCCGGCATCTTCGGTCGCCTTCAGTAACGTGGATTTTAGCATCCGGCAAAAATAAGAAAAGCTGATTGCCCCCGGCTGATTACTGATGAATGCTTTACTTTGGCCCCGGATGCGGCTGTCGGTAATCATAGTGAGCTACAATGTCAGGTTTTTCCTCGAACAATGCCTGTATTCGGTAATGGCCGCCGGGTCCAGGCTGACCTGTGAGGTGCTGGTGGTAGACAACCAGTCATCAGACGGCAGTGTAGCATACCTGAAGCCCGTATTTCCTTCGGTGCGTTTCATCGAAAGTCCGGTAAATCTGGGTTTTGGCAGGGCGAACAACCTGGCACTGGAATATGCAAACGGCGAGTTCATCCTTTTCCTGAACCCGGACACGATTGTGGCTGAAGACTGTTTCGAAAAATGCGTTTGCTTCCTCGACGCAAACAGGCAATCTGGTGCCCTGGGCGCCAGGATGATTGATGGAACCGGCAGTTTCCTCCCGGAGAGTAAGCGCTCCTTTCCCGGCCCCTCCGCCGCACTGTTCAAGATGGTTGGACTTGCAAGGCTATTTCCCAAATCAGCAGTCTTCAATCGCTACGCACTTGGCAACCTGGATGATCACAGTAATCATCGGGTTGACGTCCTCGCCGGCGCATTTATGATGGTTAGAAAGGATGTCCTGAATAAAACGGGTGGGTTTGATGAAAATTTCTTCATGTACGGAGAAGATATAGACCTGAGCTACCGCATTTCCGGCGCAGGCTGGCAGAACTGGTACTTTGCGGATACCAGCGTTATTCATTTCAAAGGCGAAAGCACCCGCCGGCATAGCAGCCGATACGTGAAAATGTTTTATGAGGCAATGACTGTTTTTGTAAATAAACATTATCGGGGCAGGACTGCGGTTTTTCACCGGATGATGCTGAAAGCCGGAATCGCATTGTCGGCATTTGGCAGCCGCACGCGAACCATCGGGCAGCAACAAAGGAAAAAAAATGCCGCCGGTAATACACTTGTACTGGGAACCTATTCAGCATTCGTTGAATGCCTCGATATTTACTCGGCCGCGGGACAAGGGCTGGCTAAGAAAGTGTTTCACATGGACAGTACGCTGAATCCTGACGCGGACAGCATTGCCTCGGCTGCTTTACAAAATGGTTGTAATGAACTTGTGTTTTGTGCAGGGTCTGTTTCTTATGCGGATATTGTTGAACTGGTAGAAACCCTCAGACAAAA
>DASVBM010000487.1:0-2496 GCA_036375835.1 Chitinophagaceae bacterium
ATGATATTGCAAGCAACGACCGGATTGAAAAGCAGGTACACTGGCTGCTGCATCATCCCGAAACGGCTGCGGTAGCTACGTTTATCCGTTTCATTGATGAAGCCGGCGCCGAAAAAGGGGACTGGCCGCTGGACCGGGCAACAGCTACCCCTTCGTCTATCCGGGCTGCCTTGCCCCGCGAGAACTGCCTTGCACATCCAACGATGATGGTACGCGCAGAGGTGTTAAAACAATACCGGTATAGCAGCCTTCAGAGAAATATTGAAGACTATGACCTCTGGCTGCGGATGGTGGCCGATGGCCTGGTGATTGGCAAGGTGCCGCAAACCCTGCTCTACTACCGGGAACACAGTGGTTCGGTTACCACAACGGAACTAAGGAACAGAAACCCTTTCCTGCAGAATTACCGTTGCAAAAAGCGTTTCCTGTCGCAACGACTAAAAGCAAAAAAATGGGGTGCTTTTGAGTCCCGCGTTGCGATGATGATGGTGCGTGACCGCCTGATGGCTTTTGCAAAAAATCTAAAGCAACGGTTGAAATGAGATATCCCGGGTACATCCTGAAGCGCAAAGCCGAAGACCTGTTCATTTTTCCATTTGTGCTGGCAGGCAGGTTGCTGGCCATCCTGGTCCCTTTAAAACGCCGGTACCGCAGCTTTTTCTTTTTTCCTTTTTATCATACCGGCGGAGCTGAACAGGTGCATGCGCAGATTGCGAAGGCCGCCGGCGGCGAAGATTGCATTGTATTTTTCACCCGGAAATCAAAAGACACGCGTTTCCTGGAACTGTTCAAAAACAGTGGTTGCACCATCGCAGACATTTCGCGGTACACCGATAACAGGTGGCTCTATTTCCTCAACCTTATCTGGAGGGGCAGGATCAGCCACTACATCAACAAACAGGAAATTCCAACCGTAGTGTTGAACGGCCAGTGTAATTTCGGGTATAAGATCAGTCCCTGGCTCCGTCGCGGCATTCGCCAGGTAGAACTGATACATTCCTTCAACACCTTCTCCTGGATCAGGATCCCCTTCCTTCCTTTTATCACCGCAACGGTCATGATCAGCAGGGTACGCATCGAACAACACCTGGAGCAATACCGGAGGCTGGGCATACCGAAATCGTTTGACGCGCGGATCAGCTATATTCCGAACGCTATTGAACTGCCTGGCCGTTCCTGCCAAAAACAGTTCGAACAAAAGCCACGTGTGCTGTTCGTGGGCAGGGGCACAAAAGAAAAACGGCCCGAAATCTTTATCGAAATGGCCAGGCAGAACCCCGGCCTGGATTTCACGGCGGCAGGAGCGATACCCGGACACCTGTTAAGTGCAAAGCCTTCCAACCTTGAATGCCTGGGAAACATCGACAACCCGGACGAGCTTCATGAAATATACTGCGCGCATCATATTCTGGTAATCCCTTCTTCCACCGAAGGGTTCCCGATGGTGTTAATGGAAGCAATGGCGCGGGGCTGTGCCGTGATGGCAACCCCTGTGGGAGACATACCCTATCACATTCAACCTTCAACCGGATGGCTGTTCAGTTCCACCGATGCCCTGGTGTTGCTGGCCGAGGCGAAACAGTGGTTCAGCGGGCTCAGTCCGGCGAGGCTCTCGGCAATGTCGGCGTCGGCAGTTGACTACGCAAATGAAAATTTCGGAATCGACCGCTTTAATCGTCAATACCGGGCTATCTTGCAACCGTGAAACCCCTGAGTTTTGTTATCATTACTTATAATCGTCCCGCAGACACCCTCGAACTGCTTCAGAATATAGCCGCTCTGGAAGGAGCAGGAGAACTGCTGGAAGACGTGGTGGTGGTTAATAACGCATCTACTTCCGATTATACAGCTGTCAGGCAGTTTATCGAAGCAGAGTCCACAATCCCTTTTGTTTTTGCGGAAGCGCCTTCGAACCTGGGGGTCACCAAAGGCAGGAATTTCGCACTGGATTTCGCGAAAGGCGGGATCGTGATCTTCCTGGATGACGATGCGGTGATGGGCAACGCTGATGCGCTCCGGAACATTGTCCGCTCATTTACCACTCCCGGCGTATATGGACGTCCAATCGGCATTGTGTCTTTCAAAGTGGTTTACTACGAAACGGGTGAGATGCAGGTAAACGGGCTGCCGCACAAGCATTACCGCAGCTATAAAGACAAACAGGAATTCTTCACCTATTATTTCGCCGGTGGGGCTCATGCTATCCGGCGGCAATTGCTGGAAGAAGTGGGCCGGCTTCCCGAAGATTTCTTTTACGGGATGGAAGAATACGACCTCAGCTACCGCATACTTGAAAAGGGATACTGCATCAAATACGACGCTTCTATCGTCATGCGTCATAAGGAATCCCCGCTTGGCCGTAAACCGAAGTCGGAGAAGCTGAAGATGATGTGGGTGAACAAGGCCAGGGTCGCGTTTCGCTATCTCCCCTTCCGCTATTACATTTCCACTTCCCTGATGTGGAGCCTGCAGTACCTGAAAGAAACCGGGTTCAAC
>DASVBM010000053.1:0-2860 GCA_036375835.1 Chitinophagaceae bacterium
GGGTACCCGGGAGATCGTAAGGGAAAACGAATGCAGGATCGTTTACTCGATGCAGATGAACAGGCAATAACGATTCCGAACCATTTAGCCCGGTTAACATGGTATTACTGAGTGACCTTAATTTAGAGCTTCCGCTGCGCAACCCGGTGATCATCTTCGCACTGGTGTTGTTCATCATACTGTTTGCGCCGATCCTGTTTAACCGGCTCAAGGTGCCGCATATCATCGGGCTGATACTGGCCGGGGTGATCGTAGGGCCCTATGCACTGAACCTGCTGCGGCGCGACAGCAGCATCGTGCTATTCGGAACGGTGGGCCTGCTGTACATCATGTTCCTGGCAGGGCTGGAGATAGACCTTACTGAATTTAAAAAGAACCGTGGCCGCATTATTTTCTTCGGCCTGGCCAGTTTCTTCGTGCCGCTGGTCACGGGCGTAGTTGCCTGCTACTATATTCTCGGTTATAATTTTCTCTCATCGTTGTTGCTGGCAAGTATGTTTTCCACCCATACGCTGATCTCTTACCCCATTGCCAGCAGGTATGGAGTGGTGAAGAACCGCGCGGTATCCCTGACCGTAGGCGGAACCATGATCACCGATATACTCGCGCTGCTGATCCTGGCGATCGTTGCCGGCCTCACCAAGGAAGACGTATCGGGTGCGTTCTGGGTGAGGCTTTCCGTGTCTTCGGTAATCTTCGTAGCCCTGGTATTTTTTGGTTTCCCGGTAATGATCCGCTGGTTCTTCAAGAAATACGATGACGCGGTGTCGCAATACATTTTTGTGCTGGCCGTGGTTTTCCTTTCGGCATTCATGGCTGAGGCCGCGGGCATGGAAGCGATCATCGGGGCTTTTTTCTCCGGCCTGGTATTGAACCGTTTCATCCCGCATACCTCCGCATTGATGAGCCGTATTGAGTTTGTGGGAAATGCCCTGTTCATACCCTTCTTCCTGATCAGCGTGGGTATGCTGGTTGACGTGTCGGTACTTTTCCAGGGCTTTGGCGCATTGAAGGTAGCGGCGGTGATCATCGTCATTGCCATAGCCACGAAATTCCTGGTGGCGATGGTGACGCGGAAACTGTTCCGCCTCAGTTCAAATGAAGGGCTGATGATATTCGGGCTGAGTACATCGCACGCTGCGGCAACACTGGCGATCATACTGGTGGGTTATAATATCATCATTGGTGAGACCCCCACGGGCGACCCCATCCGCCTCCTGAACGAAGACGTGTTGAACGGAACGATCCTGCTGATACTGGTGAGCTGTGCGGTGAGCTCTTTCGCGGTGCAGAAGGCGGCGCGGCAGCTGGCCATAGAAAACGAGAACGAAGTGGAGCGGCCCGCCGAAGACGAACAACGTTTATTGATCTCCCTGGCTTACCCGGATACGGTCGCCGACCTGGTGGAACTGGGAACACTGCTGAGGGCGGGCAAGAGTACCACGCCTTTTTACGCGCTGCATATCATAGATGATGAATCCGACGAATCCGCGGAAGCAAGAGGGAAGAAGATGCTGAATGAAGCCGTACGCCTCACCACGGCGGCAGGCCATACGGTGAAAACGCTGAACCGTTACGATTCGAGTATCAGTAACGGGATCATCTATACGATCAAAGAACAACATATTACCGACCTGGTGATCGGCCTGCACCGCGAGGCGGATGAAAAACATTTTCTCGGCGCCACTACCGAGCGGATCGTCAGGCGCACTTACGACACGATCTATATTTATAAACCCGTACAACCGCTGAACACGCTCAAACGCCTGTTGGTAGCCGTTCCCCCGAAAGCGGAACTGGAACCGGGTTTCAGCCACTGGTACGCAAGACTGTCGATGCTGGCGAGAACTTCGGGATTGCAGATCGCATTTTATGCGAATACGGAAACCCGGAAGGAGCTGGAAGACCAGAAGCGGTTCCTCGGGTCAATGGTGCCGGTGCGCTACCATGAGTTCAGTAACTGGGATGATTTCCTGGTGCTCAGCGGTGAACTGAAAGCCGATGACATGCTCACCATCATTACTTCGCGAAAAGGAAGTGTATCTTATAATCCAGCGCTTGAAAAACTCTCGTATTACCTTACCAGTTATTTTACCGGGAACAGTTTTCTGCTGATCTACCCGCGGCAGCTGGAGCAGGGATTGAAGATGGATAATGTACAGTACTCGGATACTACGCTGCTGGAGACCACAGGCCAGGTGTTGCAGCAGCCGGGGAACTGGATAAAGGAGCTGTTCAGGAAGAAGCGGTGAACGGTATGATGGGTTTCTTCGGGACGGAGAACCCGGGATTCCCGGTCACGGATCATACTTGCGCAGGCGCGGCCGCTGCCCGGCCTCCAGTTCTTCCAGCAAAGCCTCCGGCACCGGGTTGCTGGTGATGGAATGCGCGATATAAAATAATGCGGCAACTATTACCAGGGAAGCAAGCAATTCCCCGATCGTGATCCAATACCCAAACAATGTGAGCTGGCTTGCATTCTGTGGATCCGCGGCCTCATAGACCACCCTGACTTTTTTCCCGGTGGCAGTGAGCGCAGGATAACGGACCCGCGCCAGGTAAGTTTTTCCGTCGTATTCGAACTTTGCGGCGACTTTATCATGATCCTTTACAATGAAACCGACGGTCCTGTTGCTGTCAAAATAATCGGGCTGCCGCGTGAACAGCAGGTATGTACCGAAACATACGATGTACAATATGATCACGATTAAACGCAGGCGGCAAAGGTAGGCATTAGCGGTTTGCCGGAGAGGTGCCTGCGCAACAGAACGCGTGCATGCTGTTTGGGTATCAGATGCGGGTGGCTGCGGATAATTTACACTGCAGGGTACGGCCTGTTCAGGTATAGTTTGCGCGTATC
>DASVBM010000052.1:0-7204 GCA_036375835.1 Chitinophagaceae bacterium
ATTCTTGTACAGAACCCGAAGGGGGGCGGTCTCGCCGGTAATATTGCGGGTTTCAGCAACCAGTTCATGGGTGTGAAGCAAACTACCGACGTGCTGGAAAAAGGTACCTGGATATTTGCTGCTATCATCGGTATACTTTGCATGGTATCAGTGATTTTCCTGAATCGCGGCACAGACGGCAATGATGGACTCAAGGATATTCGTCCGGGCACATCCCAGCAATCTGCTCCGCCGGTACGATAACCAATTAAATAATTTTTGAACAACCCTGTCCTGAACGGCAGGGTTTTTTTATTTATTTTCACCCGGTATGAAGAAGCTGTTTCGTATTGTGCTGGCATTGATTTTCGTTGTGATCGCGATTGCCGCCTGGTTCGTTTTCGGTTCAGGCACTTCTTTCAGCGGCAATAAAAGGTTCCTGTATATCTACGAGGGAAAGAACAGCCGCGATTCGGTGCTGGCACTGCTGAACCGGGAAGACTATTTATCCAGTCCGCGTGTATTCACCTTCGTTGCCGACCGGCTCGACCTATGGTCCCGCCTGAAGCCCGGGAAATTCGAGATACGTAATGGAGAGAGTGTAATCAGTATTGTCCGTAAACTTCGCAATAACCAGCAAAGCCCGGTGAACCTGGTGATTAATAAACTTCGCACGAGGGAAGACCTTGCAAGGATGATCGGTAAACAGTTTGCCACTGATTCCGCAACGGCTTCTGCGTTTCTTAATTCAAACGATTCGCTGAAACGTTTTGAGGTGGATACGAATACCATGATCACGCTGGTGATACCCAATACCTATACTTTTTTCTGGAATACACCGGTGCGCAAGGTCATTGCCAGGCTGGCCGATGAGCAGGAGAAGTTCTGGCGTAAAAACGATCGGGTAAATAAAGCCAGCAACGCCGGTTTAACCACAACACAGGTATACATCCTTGCATCTATCGTTGAAGAAGAGACGAACCGGAATGATGAGAAGGGGCAGGTGGCAAGCGTATACATCAACCGGATGAACGCAGGAATGCCGCTGGGCGCAGATCCAACGGTCAAGTTCGCGCTGCGGGATTTCAGTATACGCCGGATCTTCAATAAGCACCTCGCGGTGGAATCACCGTATAATACCTATCGCAACACGGGCCTTCCTCCGGGTCCGATCTGCACTCCTTCACCCGTCACGATTGACAAGGTTCTGGAGGCTCCTAAAACATCGTACTTTTATTTCGTTGCAAAAACTGATGGCTCAGGCTATCATCATTTCAGCACTACCTTTGAGGAGCATAAGAAATATGCATCGGAATACCATCAGACGCAAGACGAAAGAGGGAACAGATAAACTGAAGCAATGGATCAGGTTCAGCGCTCCTGTTAAATATTTGCGCAACCGCAGCCGTACTTTGTTTCTGCCCGGCTTCAAAGGTATTTCCTTATATGACGTTTCGAGGTATTTCTGGCTTGAGTCGAAGCGGCTCAGCATTCGGGAACGGGCTGCTGCCGTGGCATTCAACTTCCTGATGGCAATACCGGCGAGCCTGATCTTCCTGATCGCGCTGGTTCCGTATATGCCTATCCCCGAGCAATTCGAGGCACAATTGATTTACCTGATCCGCGACCTGATCCGTGATCCCGGCACCCAGGGGTATGTGATTGACTTCATCACCAATTTTTTTAATGAAACGCAAACAGGATTGTTGTCCATGGGTTTCCTGGTTGCGCTTTACTATTCATCAAACGCGCTGATGGTGGTGATCCGAACCTTCGACAGGTCGCTGCACAAAAAAATACGTCCGAGGTTCCTTCGGAAAAGACTCCGGGCCATCCGGATGACTACCGTGGTAATGTTTCTTTTTATCGGTACCGTTTTTCTTCTGCTCCTGCAGGGAAGGTTCTTCGAATGGATGATCGGATCCTGGCATATTTACGCCAACATCAACTGGCTGATCCAGGTGGTTCGCTGGGTCGCTATCCTTTCTTTGTTCACCTTCGCAATCGGGTTCATTTACCGGCATGCACCTTCCATCGACAAAAAGTGGCGGCTTTTATCGCCGGGAACGGTCATGGCAACCGTGCTCAGTTTCGTTACCACCTTCCTCTTTACCATCTGGGTAGAACACTTTAACCGTTATAACGAGCTGTATGGCTCTATCGGAACCACCATCCTGGTGATGTTGCTGGTGTATCTCAACAGCCTCGTTCTGCTGATCGGGTTCGAACTGAATGTCTGCATCGATTACCTCCGGGAAAAGGCTGATGGAAGGTTGTTAAATGAAACAGGCGGTTTGGAAAATGAAACGAACCTGCCGAACTTAGTGGGCTCAAACCAGAAGTTATGAAACTTTTCCTGCTCACCTGCTTCGCGATCACGACCATTGCGATTACGTCATACGCGCAGAACATTACTCCGCTGGCGATTGGTTCAGGCGCACCGCTGACCGAGGTGAAGATGAAAGACATTTCCGGAAAGGAGGTGTCACTTGCTGATGTGACCACCGGGAAAGGATTACTGGTGATGTTCAGCTGCAACACCTGCCCCTGGGTAGTAAAATACCAGGCACGCACCCGGCAGATACTGGAGTATGCAAAGGCAAAGGGACTGGGTATTATCGTGATC
This sequence comes from Chitinophagaceae bacterium, assembly GCA_036375835.1. Taxonomy (GTDB): domain Bacteria; phylum Bacteroidota; class Bacteroidia; order Chitinophagales; family Chitinophagaceae; genus JAEZDC01. The sequence continues at coordinate 2,606 of DASVBM010000052.1, forward strand.
AACTCCAATGAAGATCTCAGGGATGGAGACGACTCTTTTTCCGAGATGAAGGAATACGCAGCCAAACAGGGTTACAACTGGAACTATGTGGTGGATACGGATTCAAAGCTTGCGAACGCCTTTGGTGCCACCCGTACACCGGAAAACTTTTTGTTCAACAGCGAAGGCAAACTGGTATACCATGGCGCTATAGACGATAACCCGAATGACGCCGCAGCAGTTGAACGCACCCACCTCCGCCTTGCGATAGATGAAATGACAACCGGCAGGGAAGTTAGCGTGAAGGAAACCCGTTCGGTCGGCTGCAGCATTAAACGTAAAGAATAAGTTTCACCCCCTGAAATTCTGCTGAAGCCGGAGCATTCCGGCTTTTGTATTTTATATCGGTATAGATTTGCCGCCTGATGAAACAAAAACCGGTTCCGCCGTCAATGCAGCCCTTCCTTGAAGGGAGCGTTTTGCTGATCAATAAGCCAATGCACTGGACCAGTTTCGACGCAGTGAAGAAGGTGCGCATACTTACCGGTGTTTCGAAAGTGGGACATGCCGGAACACTGGATCCGCTGGCTACCGGCCTGCTTATTATCTGTACCGGTAAATACACCAAAAAGATCAGCGAATACATGGGTATGGAGAAGGAGTATACCGGCAGTTTCATCCTTGGAGCGGTTACTCCAACTTACGACCTGGAGAGTGAACCGGTAATGCACCGGGATATCTCGCATCTTACCGAAGAACGTATTCGAAAAGCTACAGCGGTGTTTACAGGGCATATCCTGCAGGTGCCCCCGATGCATTCTGCCATTAAAAAAGACGGAAAGCCGCTCTATTTATCGGCGCGGAAAGGTGTGGAGGTGATTGTTGAACCAAGACCAGTGACCATTTCGGTATTTGAAATCACTGCAGTACAGTTGCCGCGGGTCGACTTCCGGGTTGTTTGTTCGACCGGCACCTATATCCGCAGCCTGGCCAATGATTTCGGCGCGGAGCTCGGTACCGGGGGATATCTGAATGCTTTATGCCGCACCCGTATCGGAGACTTCAGGCTTGAACAGGCAGAATCCCTGGAAGCATTTGAATCCAGGATAAAAGAGCTGAAGCTGTCTTAAAAATAGAAGGGCATTCCTATCCCGATCTGGAATGCATAATTATTTGTACCGTACTCGTTCTTCCAGAAGTTCTTCAGATCGGGCCAGCCGTTATTTGCTTTGCGAACCGGGTCTTTCAGCTTGTACGCAAGATCAACGCGGAGGATAAAGTTGGCGACGTTCAGGCGCATCAGACCGATGCCGGCAGCGATCGCGATGTCATCGCCATTGAAGAATCGTTTGAAGTCGAAGTTGGCTTTCGGATCAGCCGGATCTTCTTTAAGATTCCAGATATTCCCGGCATCTGCAAATAACGCTGAGCTCAGCTTCGCTCCGCCAAAATCCCAGACCGGGAAACGGAATTCATAATTCGCTTCAAGCTGGAGATCGCCAAAGCGGTCTTTGAAGTCCGGCGCACTCTCGCTGGTAACAGATGAACCAAGGCCGAGTTGCCGCAATCCCCAGGCACGCATGCTGTTGGGTCCGCCGGCAATAAACTGTTTGAAGAAAGGGAGTGTTTTTCCCGCCTTCGGGTCAGATGAAAAATTATATCCGATGCCCATGAACAATCGTCCAACACGTGTCGTCTTCCTGCGTTGCGTGCGCATTGTCCACTCGGCTTCCAGCTTCCCGTAGTTGTAGTAATTATCCCTCAGCTTATTGCCTCCGTATAAGGATTCCACCCAAACAGGTAATCCCGCTAGCTCAACGCCGAATCTCAGCTGGTGGTTTGTTTTTGCTTTTCCTTTACCCACCCATACCCGGTTATGGGTAATGATAAAACCTGCAACTGAACCTGTGTTAAATGCATTGCGGAGAAACGGATTGGTGTTAAAGGCGTCTTTCAGCCCTTTGAGTGTATCCAGTCCATAAAGTTCAACATTGGGTTTAATGGTGGTTGCCCAGGCCCCACGTCTGTATTCCCAGCTTAGATTTACGGTAAATGAGCGGAGGCGGAAAAAATCGAACCGGTCAGTATAACTTCCATTCAGGTTGAGAACCGTTCTGGCCCCATCGAAAGTCTTCTCTTTCTTCTGCCGGATGAACAGAAGCCGCGGAAAGGTAGCTGCCAGCCCCGTCCCAAACTGCGTAGTCTGCAATAGTTTTTCCTTACCGCCCAGGTTCAGTTCGACGCCGGCGCGTACAAAAGGAGCGAACTGTATGGCTTTATGTCCTACGTTGCGATGCAGGTAAGTAAGATTACCACCGATGCCGAAAAGATTATTCGAAGAAGCAAAGTCGCCGGTACTGCGCGTAAGTTCGAAGTCTGCTTTGATGCGCTGTTTCGGGTGGGGGGTGAGAAAGATATGGAAGTCTACAGTATCATTCCGTACAGAGTCGCGTACGTCTACCTGCTGCCAGGGCCCCATCTGCGCCATTGCATTCAGCGTTCTGAAATAGAGCCTTTCGTCGTAGTAACTTCCCTTCGTCAGATAAGTATGTCTTTCCAGCGGATTAAGTTCAAACTGCGGCTTTGTTCCCGGATATTTCATTGAAACATTGCCGCGCTGTTGCTGGTTCAGGTTCTCTCTGAGTAATATTGAGTCCGGGATCTCTTTTGCATTAGTCTGCGGGTAGTAATGAACATTGCCGATATAATACCTTGTGAGCACCGTTGTATCGAAAGGAATGTCCTTTGCCTGAGTGGCCTGCATGATGGTGACGTCGGCAGTAGGAAACTGCCGCCTGCGTTCAGCTGCCTCCGCGGTTCTGCGGGCCAGTTCGAAAGGGTCGATGATGAGACTGTCGATTAACTGGTCGGTGGTGTCAACCAGCGCAGCAAGATGCTCGCGGTTAATCCGGTAATATCCGTGTTCGCGAAACCAGCTGATCAGCCGGTCCAGTTCGCTGGCGATCACCTGCTTGGAATACGGGTCATTTTTCTTCAGCAGGCTTTCGTTTTGGACACGCAATGCGAGTCGGTGCAACACGCTGTCTGATGGCGCATTAAGTGTGTCTACAAGCTGGTAGGCAAGTGAATCAAACCGCAACCGCTTTCCCGGATTGATGTACATGACCGGTGTAACACGGTACTGCTGCGAGGGGCGGCCGGAATGAAAGGTATCGATGCGGAATGTATCTTTCAGCTGCGCGTGGTAATACCCCTGGGATTGCAGGTAAGAGTTCATGAAATACCGGCTGCGTGCCAGTCCAATGGTGTCAAAGCGCTGCGGATTCTTAATACGGTAGAAAATTCCGAACTGCTGAACTGATTTCGCCTTTATCGTATCATCCCAGTAGGTGTCCAGTTCCGATTCTAACCTATTTTCTTCATCTTTGGAAATCACTCCGTGTTGGATTTCTATTTCATTGCCGAATACGAATGGAGTTGAGGTGTCCTTTGGCGGATGTTTTACAGAGATGCGGTTGAAAACAAACAGGAACTTGTTTTTCTTATAAGGGATGCAGGATTGAAACATCAGCGCCGCCAACAGGATCCAGGTACATAAAAAGATCGGCTTGCGGCTGAAAATCATAGTGTATGGTGACTAAGAATGAGGTCAAATATATCCAAAGTTTATACCATAAAAAAACGCGCGAAGCGGAACGTGCTTTTGTGGTGGAAGGGCCGAAGATGCTGGCTGAACTGCTGCGGTCATCATACAGCCTCAAACATATTTATGCGACTGCCGGCTGGATCAACCAGGCGCCTTCCGGCATCGCGGTGACGGAAGTTTCTGCAGCCGAACTGCAGCGTATGTCCCATCTGGAAACCGCAAACCAGGTGATCGCGGTTGTTGAACAGAAAATCATGGAAAAGCCCGTTTCATTCCACGGAAAGATCACGCTGGCGCTCGCGGATATACAGGACCCCGGAAATTTCGGAACCATCGTTCGCATTGCAGACTGGTTTGGAATAAGCCAGATATTAGCCACCGCCGACACGGTAGAATTTTATAATCCGAAGGTCATCCAGGCAACCATGGGCAGTTTCACCAGAGTTGGCGCATGGTATGGTGATCTTGAAGAGATCCTGCAAAATGCCGGTCTTCCGGTATATGGAGCTTTCCTCGAAGGAACCAGTGTAAAGCAGATCGGCAGGGTGGAGGAAGGGATCATCGTAATCGGCAACGAATCCCGCGGGATCGGCGAATCAATCAGGAATTGCATCACAACCGCTGTCACCATACCTCGCCGCGGTGAGGCCGAGTCGCTCAATGCAGCTGTGGCAACCGGAATTATTCTGTCCCATCTTGCGCTTTAATAATGATCGGGCTTGCGGGTCGCAAAAGCCTGTTGTCACCTGTTAAACCAAAGCTGTTTACCGGAACTGGATCGCTTTTACAGGCCGGATGCTGCGAACGATCAGGGTAGGTACAAGCAGGGAAAGGAAACAGACAACCATAGTGGCGATGCAGACCAGTGCTACCTGCCACCAGATAATATAGATCGGCGCCTCAGAAACATAATATGCAGTTTCGTCCAGCTGAATGAACCCGGTTGCTTTCTGGAGATAGCACAAACCGAGACCCACTGCCAGCCCGAGGCCCACACCCGCAGCCGTAATGAT
>DASVBM010000051.1:0-8452 GCA_036375835.1 Chitinophagaceae bacterium
GGGTACCAATTACTACCGGTTAAAAATGGTTGACAAAGACGGCAGCTATCGATATTCCGCCATCGTTACCGTACAGGTGAAGGAGGATGCCGGCTCGCTTTCGGTATATCCGAACCCGGTGAGGAATGAGCTGGTGATCAGTTCGGCAGTGAAAACCACTGCATACCTTTTTGATGGTAATGGAAAACTAATCCGTCAGTTCAATATCGCACCAGGTATCAACCGTTTTGACGCACACCTGCTCAGTAGTGGAGCTTATTACCTGCTCGATAGCCATTCCGGGTCAGGCAGCCGTATTCTGGTAATACACTGACATCGCATCAGAGATCCGCTTTTGCAAACCGCTGGTAGCTGACGAATACGTAAATAAGAATCCAGCTGATACATGCTGCCAGTATGTATTCGAAAGCGGGCCGCTCAATTTGTTTTTGAAGTTCTCCGAATACCGGCATCACCATCAGGTTATCTGCGCTGTCCACAGGCAGAAAAAAACCGGACCTGCCGCCATAACGGTAAAGCACCCAGAACAGGAAGTTGTCGAAAACCACTACGTATAAAAAATATACGCCGATCGAAATACCACTTCTCCTGAAGAGTACCGCGATCATCACTCCGAAAAGGCAGTAGTTCAGCGATTCAAGAAAGGCGATCCCCAGGTAGTGAATATTGTCTGTTGTAAACGTAGTGCCGGAAGTATAGCCAAAAATCAAGGCGGTAAGGCTGATCACCAGAGTGGTAATAACCGAAATCACCAGTACCATCAGGATCTTGGAGGTAACGAATTGTTTTCGTGTTAAGCCGTCAATGATATTCTGGCGGTGGGTTTTATAACTGTACTCATTGGTGCAGAGGATGATGGTAAGCAGGCCGGGTATGATGAACAGGTAACTCGCCACCTGGCTCACCATCTGCCATACCTGCGGGAAAGAATACGGCGGCGTGCCGATCAGCATCTTGATCACCAGGTCACCCGGCTTTTTTTTGATCCGGTCGTCAAAAAAGTTCTGAACCATTTCATGGGCTACATAATTCACCCCGATGATGCTGATGAGGAAAAGAATGAAGATGATCCAGAAGGTCCGGTAGTTCTTAACCTTCAGCCATTCTATTTTTAATAAGTGTAACATTTTCCTGGTTTGATAAGTGATAGGGCAGGGTGGTGTGGATCTTTAACGATCGCTGACCGTTCCTGTCAATTCGAAGAATTTGGATTCAAGGCTTTTCTTTTTCAGTAACAGGTGATTCAGCACCACCCCGTGATTGAAACAATGCTGGTTGATCGCCTCAAGCTTCGCTGCTCCCGCCGGGAAAAAAAGCTGCAGGCAATTGTCCTGCTCCTTCACGTGCGTATAGCCATTCAGCGAAGCGATGGTTTGCTGTAACCTCGGTTGATCGGCAGCGGAAATCTCTACTATGTCTTCGTTCACCAGCACTTCATCTACATGTCCCGCCGCAAGCAGTTCTCCTTTTTTGAGGATGGCTACATGCGTACAGACTTTTTCCACTTCATCCAGCAGATGGCTGGCCATAATAATGGTCTTTCCTTCTTTCGCCAGTTTCCTGATCAGCTCGCGGATTTCCGCGATACCTACCGGGTCAAGCCCGTTGGTGGGTTCGTCAAGAATCAGCACATCCGGGTTGCCCAGCAGCGCCGCAGCGATCGCGAGGCGCTGTTTCATTCCGAGTGAATAGGTGCTGAACTTGCTCTTTTTTCTCTGCAGCAGGTTCACACGTTCGAGCACGGTATCTATATCCCCGAAACCATGGCCTTTGATCGAAGCGATAATCCGCAGGTTTCTTTCAGCGGACAGGTAATGATAAAAGTTCGGGGTCTCCAGCAGGGTGCCTATATTTTTCCTGACCGCGGCAGCGGTAGGCTGACCCAGCAATTCAAAGCTGCCCGCGTTTTGCTGCAATACATTCGTGATGATGCCCAGCAGCGTGGTTTTACCACTTCCATTGGGTCCGAGAATGCCGAAAACCGATCCTTCCGGTACATCGAACGATACGTTTTTCAATGCCTGTATCCTTCCATAATGCTTGGAAATCCCTTTCAGCGAGAGTACAGTAGTCACATTAGTTTGGTTAAATGAATAATCGGAACGGAAGATATTTTCTTTTACGCAGAACGCACGCGGGAAATTATGCCAGCGGTCTCAGACCGGCATTTTGAGGTAAACATGATGCAACCGGCGACCTCGCCCTGATGGGGCTATAGTTGCGACGCTCCATTCAACAGCTTCGCGGTGTGGCGGGCATAGACGGACGGCTGATAGCAGCCAGCACGTGACGCGCTGGTTCCATTAATTCCTGACCGGCTTGCCTGTTTTCAACACCGCCTGGATCCGCTCCAGAGTTTTGCGTTCGCCACAAAGGGAGAGAAAAGCTTCGCGCTCCAGGTCCAGCAGGTATTGTTCGCTCACCTGTGTTGGCTCACTAAGGTCGCCGCCGCACATTACGTAAGCAAGTTTCCTGGCCACTGCAGCATCGTGATCAGTGGCATAACCTGCTCTCCACATACCGTTTATGCCTGCGTATAAAGCTCCCAGTGCAGCCCGGCCGGCAACGCGGATATCGCTGCGCTGCACCGGTACCACATAGCCCTGGTCGTATAATTCGATCACCGATTTTTTTGCCTCGGCAATGCGTCTCGATTGGTTGATCACCACCTCGTCTTTCCCTTTCCGGAGGATGCCGGATTCATATGCCTCGTAAGCTGAGGTGGCCACTTTAGCTGTGGCAATGGTGAGGAAACGGTTCTTTAGTGTGATGGTCTCAGGCTCATCTTCGTGTATCTCGTCTGAAGCGCGTAATACGAATTCTTTTGTTCCGCCACCGCCGGGGATCAGTCCTACACCCAGTTCCACCAGGCCGATGTAAGTCTCGGCGGCTGCGCAAACCTTGTCCGCATGCAGGTTCATCTCGCATCCCCCACCCAGCGTCAGCCCATGCGGGGCCACCACCACCGGCACCGATGAATACCGCACCTTCATCATCGTGTTCTGGAACAACCGGATGGCCATGTCCAGTTCATCGTATTCCTGTTCAATCGCGAACATGAAGATCATTCCAACGTTGGCGCCGGCGCTGAAATTCGGACCGTCATTCGCAATCACCAGCCCTTTGAATTTTTCTTCCGCGATGCCGATAGAACGCTGCACACCTTCCAGCACTTCACCGCCGATGCTGTTCATCTTCGTATTCCATTCCAGTGCGGCTACGCCGTCTCCTATATCGTACAACCGGCAGGCGCTGTTCTTCCAAACCGTGCGATCGCTGTAATTGGAGGGTATGATAAACGATTCGGCACCCGGTACCGGCACATAGGATTTCGACTGCAGGTCGTAATAGAGTTTCCTGCCATTCTCAACCTTATAAAAACTGTTGTTGCCCGCAGCGACCATTTCTTCCACCCAGGGCGCCACCGGGCTTTCCGCGGCTTTCATTACTTCAAGTGTTTCCTTCACACCAATGGCATCCCAGCTTTCAAAAGGACCGATCTCCCAGCCAAAGCCCGCTTTCATCGCGTCGTCAACACGGTAGAGTTCGTCGCTGATTTCAGGAATACGGAAGGAAATATACGAGAACAAGCGCTGGTGAAACTTACGGTAGAATTCTCCGGCCTTGTCTTTTCCTGAGGCAAGTATCCGCAGCCGCTGCTTCAGCTCTTCCATCGGTTTCGCGGCCTCCAGTGTAGCGAATTTCGGTTTATTGCGTTTGACGTATTCCAGCGTCTTCAGGTCGAGTACCTGGATCTCCTTTTCCTGTTTGTATTCTTCCGGGCTGCCCTCGGTAACAGGCAGCTTGATTTTTTTGAAGAACCCCTGCCCGGTCTTATCCCCAAGCCAGTTGTTTGTAACCACTTTCTCCAGCCATCCTGGTATCTCGAATACGTTGCGCGCCTCGTCAGCAGGACAGTTCTCACCCACGCCTTTTGCAACTTTCACCAGCGTGTCTATACCCACCACGTCAGCCGTTCTGAACGTCGCGGACTTCGGCCTGCCTGCTATCGGACCGGTCAGTGCGTCTACTTCATCTATCGTCAGCCCCAGTTCATCCATGATATGGAATATGCTCATGATGCTGAAAACACCAATGCGGTTGGCAATGAATGCGGGTGTGTCTTTCGCCAGCACCGTTGTCTTGCCCAGGAAAAGGTCGCCGTAATGCATCAGGAAGTCCGTGACTTCCGGGTCCGTATACGGTGTCGGTATGATCTCGAGCAACCTCAGGTAACGCGGCGGATTGAAAAAATGGGTCCCGCAGAAATGTCTTTTGAAATCCTCGCTGCGACCCTCCGCCAGCATGTGGATGGGTATGCCTGAAGTATTGGATGTGATCAGCGTGCCGGGTTTACGGTGACGCTCCACTTTTTCGTAAACCTGTTGTTTGATGTCGGCTCTTTCCACCACAACCTCTATCACCCAGTCGCAGGACGCGATGTCCTTCATATTGTCCTCAAAATTTCCGGTCGTGATCCTTTTCACCACGTCTTTAGTGTAGACCGGTGAAGGATTACTCTTCAACGCGGCCTGCAACGCATCGTTCACGATCTTGTTCCGCTGCGCGGCGGAGGCATCGGCAGGAAGATCTTTGGGCACAATATCAAGCAGCAACACCTGTACCCCGGCGCCGGCAAAATGGCAGGCTATCCGGCTGCCCATCACACCACTTCCAAGCACCGCAACTTTCCTGATAACTCTTTTCATACCGATAAATTTTGTTTCCAGGTGCAGGGACCGCGCACCAAATTAGTTAGCAATGCAACTATCTTCGAAGATAATAAAAAAGCCACCTGCAGAACAAGTGGCTTCTATGAATTAATCGGTGCCCGGTCAGCTCACCGCTGATCCTTCGTCGATCCTGCCTTCCGGGTTGATGAAATGCAGTTTGCCGGCCTTGTCTTCTGCCATCAGTATCATTCCCTGGCTTTCGATGCCACGCATCTTTCTTGGTGCCAGGTTGGCTACCACCGTTACCTGTTTCCCTACGATCTCCTCGGGTTTGAAATGCAGCGCGATGCCGGAAACGATCGTGCGTTTTTCGAAACCGAGGTCAACCTGCAGCTTCAGCAATTTGTCTGCTTTCTCAACTTTCTCCGCAGCTACGATGGTGCCGATGCGAAAATCCATCTTCGCGAAATCATCGTAGACAATCTCTGTTTTCAGATTTGCCGGTGTCACTTCCGTCGAACCCGGCGTTGCTGGTGTTTCCATATTGTTATTACTCCTGGTTTTCAGTTTTTCGAGCTGTTCCGTGATCTCGGTGTCTTCGATTTTCCGGAATAATAATTCCGGCGCCCGGAGGCTGTAGCCTGTGCTCAGCAGGTTCATCTTCGCGGCGTTTTCCCAGTTCAGCATCTTCTCAACCACCTTCATCATGTACAACATTTTCCTTGCGGTGTTGGGCAGGAAAGGATTGATGAGTATGGCGAGGTTCGCGCTCAGCTGAAGGCACAGGTGCAGGCAGTTATCGATCTGATGCTGCGCATCGGGATTTTCGGCCAGCTGCCTGGCAACGATCCAGGGCTGCTTTTCCTGCATGAACTTATTGCCTTTGCGGGCCAGGTCAATCACTTCGAAAAGTGCTTCCCTGAAATTGCATCCCTCCAGCAGGCCTTCCACCTTGTCTTTCGTTTCCTGGATATCTTTTACCAGTTGCCTGTCGGTATCGTCGATCAGCGCCTCATGCAGTTTCGGTACCTTACCCTTACACAGCTTGTGCATCAACACCCAGGTGCGGTTGATGAAGTTGCCGAAAACAGCCACCAGTTCGTTGTTTACCGCGTCCTGGAATCCTTTCCAGGTGAACTCGCTGTCCTTTGTTTCCGGCGCGATCTGCGTGAGGTAATAACGCAGGGTGTCGGCGAAAGCCGGGCCGCCGTTATCCTTTTTGATCCAGTCGTTGATATAATCTTCCATTTCAATGCTCCATCCCCGGCTGGTGCTCATCTTGTCGCCCTCCAGGTTCATGAACTCGTTCGAAGGAACATTCGACGGAACGATATTGCCATGCAGCTTCAGCATCACCGGGAAAATGATAGCGTGAAACACGATATTGTCTTTACCTATAAAATGCACCAGGCTGGTTTCCTTATCGTACCAGTATGGCTTCCAGTCTTTCCCGTTGTCGATCGCCCATTGTTTCGTAGCGCTGATATAACCGATCGGTGCATCGAACCATACGTACAATACTTTTCCTTCTGCTTCCGGCAAAGGAACCTTTACACCCCAGTTGAGGTCGCGGGTCACCGCGCGTGGCTGCAGTCCCCCGTCAATCCAGCTCTTACACTGGCCCACTACGTTCGGCCGCCAGTCATCTTTATGTTCGTTCAGTATCCATTGGCGCAGCCAGCCTTCGTGGCGATCGAGCGGAAGGTACCAGTGCCTGGTTTTCTTCTTCACCGGGGGCTGTCCGCTCAGCGTAGACACCGGGTTGATCAGTTCTTCCGGGCTCAGGCTTTTACCGCATTTCTCACACTGGTCGCCATAAGCGCCATCGTAATTGCAATTCGGGCATGTTCCCTTTATAAAACGGTCGGCCAGGAAGGTCTTCGCCGCCTCATCGTAATACTGTTCGGTCTCCTTCACTTCCAGTTCGCCCGCATCATTCAGCGCCGTAAAGAATTCCTGCGCCGTTTCATGGTGTATCGGTGCTGAGGTGCGGTGGTAGATGTCAAACTCAATACCCAGTGTCCTGAAGTTTTCTTCAATCACCGGGTGGTATTTGTCGATGATCGCCTGCGCCGTCGTGCCTTCTTTCATTGCCTGTATCGGTATGGCAGTGCCATGTTCGTCGCTGCCGCAGACAAACACCACGTCGCGTTTCCGGGCTTTCAGGTAGCGGACATAAATATCGGCGGGAAGGTAGGCGCCGGCAAGGTGACCGATGTGTTTCAGGCCGTTGGCATAGGGAAGGGCTGCGGTAACAAGATATCGTTTAGGAGCGGTCATTCTTTTTCAGCTTTTTGTTTCCAGTCTTTTGCTTCAGCCGCAAACGCGCAGCTTCATACCCATTGCAGATGGTGTACTGCAGACGGGTTGCAAAAGTAAGCAATCAGCGCCTAAGCCCGGTTGTGGCCAGCCCGCCTGGTTTCTACCGGTTTTTATGCAACAGCGGGGCGAAATGCATCATTGCAGGTATTCACAGATATTTTTTTTATCTTATCATCCCAATCTGCTATGGACCGTAAATCCTTTTTGCAGGCTTTTGTACCTGCTTCGTTCGGACTGCTTGTCTCACGCGGCCTGGGTGCATCGACTCCCCCGGTTTCCGGTATAGCCGCGGCGCCTGCTATGCTGCGCGAAGGCGATACCATTGGTATCACCTGTCCGGCCGGCGCTGTAGAATCTTTGGAGATCAGGAACTGCATGACAGTACTCGGGAGCTGGGGCTTTAACGTGAAATGCGGCGCTACCGTCGGTAAGAAATGGCAACGCTTTGCGGGCACTGACGCGGAAAGGCTGGCCGATTTCCAGTCACTGCTCGACGACAGCTCGGTGCACGCTATCATGTTTGGCCGCGGCGGCTACGGCACCATGCGCATCATTGACCAGCTGAACTGGAACAAATTTGCCGCGAATCCCAAATGGCTCATCGGCTTCAGTGATATCACCACCGTACACCTCCATGTACACGCCCAGCTGGGCACACCCACCATTCACGCGGGCATGAGCACCGGTTTCGGATCGAAAGACCAGGCACCCGCAGCTGAAAGCCTGCGCAAATTACTCAGGGGCGAACCAATGGCCTATGTTGTAAATGGTCATGAAATGAACCGCGAAGGAAACTGTGCCGGGAAGATCGTCGGCGGAAACCTTTCAATTATACAGGCCTGCAGCGGAAGCGCCAGTGATGTTTCAACAGATGGAAAGATCCTCTTTATAGAAGACGTAAACGAATACAAGTACACCATCGATCGGATGCTGGTACACCTGAAGCGGGCGGGCAAACTGGAGCGGCTGGCCGGCCTCATAGTCGGTGGCTTCACCGCCACCCGCACAAGGGAAGAAGAGAGCTTCCGGCAATCGATCAGCGAACTGGTAATGGAGAAGGTGTCGGAGTACAGTTATCCGGTCTGCTTTGACTTCCCGGCCGGCCATGTGAAAAATAACCTCGCGCTCAAACTGGGAGTGCCCTGTCAGCTCAGCGTTTCTTCAACGGATGTAATCCTTAACGAAGTGGTGGAAACAATAACCGCACCCTAGCAGAAAGGCTGGGTGAGGTTTGTTACTTTTAGGTATGATTATACCACCGTATCTGCAGAAAGGAGATAGAATCGGAATGGTTTGTCCCGCTGGCTATATGCCTGCGGAAAACTATCGTACAGCAGTGGAAGTACTTGTTAAATGGGGTTACGACGTGCATACCGGGTTCACCCCCGGGCATCAGCATCATTATTTCTCCGGCACAGACGAAGAACGCCTGCTCGACCTGCAGCACATGATGGATG
>DASVBM010000045.1:0-2492 GCA_036375835.1 Chitinophagaceae bacterium
CGGTACAACATTACCTCACCGCCATGGAGTGGTCAGACCGGAATGAACTGGTGGTCCAGCAACTCAACCGCAAACAGAATGAAAGTAAATTAATGTACCTGAACACGCTCACCGGTGCAGCAAAAACATTCTACAGCGAGACTGACAAAGCATGGATTGATATAAAAAGCCGCTGGTATGACGATCCGACCGGCTGGTTCTGGATCAACAATGGCAAAGAGTTTCTTTGGGTGAGCGAGAAAGACGGCTGGCGGCATATTTACCTGGTGAGCCGCGATGGAAACAATGAAACGCTGGTCACGAAGGGCGACTATGACATTATCACCCTGAAAGCGATCGACCAGAAAAACGGTTTTGTTTATTTCCTGGCTTCCCCGCATAATGCCACCCAGCAATATCTCTACCGTACAAAGCTGGATGGCACGGGTGCGCTGGAAATAGTTTCGCCCGCTGCACAGAAAGGCACACACAACTACGAGATTTCTCCCACCGCTTCCTTCGCGGAACATCGCTTTTCCAGCGCGAGTATCCCTCCTTCGGTTGAGTGGGTTTCATTACCGGACCACCAGACGGTCGTAAAGGGACAGGCTTCAACCCGTCCGCTAAAAAACAATATTGAGATGTTCCAGCTCACCACCGACGAAGGGGTAACCATGGATGGCTGGATGATCAGGCCATCAAATTTCGATTCTACTAAAAAATACCCGGTAGTATTTCATGTATATGCCGAGCCGGCAAGCCAGACGGTGAAGGATTCCTACGGATCGCAACGCAGTATCTATGCGGGTGACATGGCGAAAGACGGGTATATTTATATCAGCCTGGACAACCGGGGTACACCTGCGCCGAAGGGTGCCGCCTGGCGCAAATCAATCTACCAGCGCATCGGTATTCTGAACGTCGATGACCAGGCGCAGGCGGCAAAAAAAATACTGCAATGGCCTTTTGTGGATTCTTCCCGTGTAGCGGTCTGGGGCTGGAGTGGCGGCGGTTCCACTACCCTGAACCTCATGTTCCGCTACCCCGAGATCTATAAAACAGGTATCGCCATTGCGCCGGTAGCATGGCGACTCAGTTACGATAATATTTATGAAGAGCGTTACATGGGCTTGCCATCAGAAAACATGCAGGCCTACCTGGACGCTTCGGCTGTTACCCACGCTAAGGGGTTAAAGGGAAACCTGCTGGTGGTACACGGCACCGGCGACGATAATGTGCATTACCAGAACACCGAACTCCTGGTTAACGAGCTGGTGAAATACGGCAAACAGTTTTCAATGATGGCTTATCCAAACCGCACGCACTCAATTCGTGAAGGGCTTGGTACATCCCAGCACCTCTCTGTGCTGTTCACCAATTTCCTGAAGGAACACTGCCCGCCAGGTGGGGTAAAGCGTTAGTTCGGCAACAGCGCTGAAAAAGTGAATGCTGCAGATCCAGCATTAATTTTGCGGGATCGATAGGCCATGAAAGCATTTGCCCGGCTGGTACAAATACTTGGCAGTTCAACAAAAACGAACGAAAGACTGCAGGCATTATCCGGGTATTTCAGTACGGCTGCGGATAAAGACAAAGTCTGGGTGATCGCACTCTTCAGCGGGAGGCGCCCCAGGCGCGCCGTAAATTCAACCCGGCTCTGGGAATGGTGCGGCGAACTGACCAGCCTGCCCGCGTGGTTGTTTGCAGAATGTTACCATAGTGTGGGCGACCTTGCTGAAACCATCTCGCTGGTACTTCCGGAAAAAATTAATACGGCAGAGTCACCGGATTCATCCACCCAAACCATCGCGGCAGATTCAACCGGATCGCGTCCCCTGCATTATTACCTGGAAACGCTAACCCGGATCGCGGGGGAATCCGAAGCGGTGCGCAAGCAGTTTATCCTGTCGTCGTGGGCATCGATGGATCAGACCGAGCGATTTGTATTCACGAAGCTCATCACCGGTAATTTCAGGATCGGTGTATCACAGGCAACAATGGTGAACGCACTGGCAAAACTCACCGGGCTGGACTCCGCTGTGATTGCCCACCGCATCAGTGGCAACTGGGATCCATCCACCACCAGCTTTAATGAATTGCTTTCCGAGCAGGCAAAAAATGCGGATTACTCAAAGCCCTACCCTTATTACCTGGCTTATGCACTACAGGATGAGCCCGGTTCGCTTGGTCACCCTTCTGAATGGCTGGCGGAATGGAAATGGGATGGCATACGCGGGCAACTGATCCGGCGAAACAATGAATTATTCGTCTGGAGCCGCGGCGAAGAACTGATTACGGATAAATTCCCCGAATACCGGAAAATACTAGCGTTATTGCCCGAAGGCTGCGTCCTGGACGGAGAAATACTTCCTTACGATGGGGAAATGCCACTTCCCTTTGCTGCACTGCAAACACGCATCGGCAGAAAAAATATTACCAGGAAACAGCTCTTGGAAGCACCGGTGGCCTTTTTTGCCTATGATATCCTTGAATACGACGGGCAGGATATCCGG
>DASVBM010000047.1:0-2301 GCA_036375835.1 Chitinophagaceae bacterium
CGGTAAGCTCGTTGAAATAAGGAGTTGTATTCAGCGGATTGCCGCTCATGTTCGTTTTGTACATGCTGAACGATTCACAAACAACCAGCACGATGTTCGGTTTGCTTTCCAGGGCTCCACTGCCCGGGTAAATGGAACGACGATACCCAACTATGTTCAGTGAGTCCAGCTGGAGGAACTCCTTCATCACCGGGTAATAATCACGGGCTTTCAGATCCCTGACTTCCGGTGCACGGAAACGCAAAGTGGTAAAGAAGTTCTGCAAAGGGTTCAGCGCCAGGTAAGCACGGAAATTATCTTTCAGGGTGAACGCATCGTCTCTTTTCAAGGGATGAAACGACAGGCTGCCGTAAATACCCAGTGCCATGAAAAAAGTAACGAGGAGGTACCAGTTCCTGCGGTAAATGATCTCGGTTTTGCTGTTTACTTTTTCTACGCGCTGGTGGGTCTTATTATACAGCTGATAAAAAACATAGCCGACAACGAAAAGCGCAAGCAGTATCCAGAATATCGGGTATGATTCCCACAGCATCTCCATCGATATCTTCGCGTCTTCCGCGAAATTCAGCGCACTCGCATTCAAACGGGTACTCACGTATGCGAAATGACCATAGTCTGCACCAAAGAAAAATATGATAATGAAAGTGGTCAGCGCCAGATAACCGGTCCAGATCCTTCGCGCCCTTTCTGAACTGTAGGGAGAACATGCCGGAATATAGCTTGAGAGTACAATTGGAAGTAACAGAAAGCAGATCCAGCGTACATCAAAGGCAAGTCCCAGCACAAACGCAGGCAGTACGTCGGCCAATGAAGTATGTTCGGGCCGGAAAGCTATAAAAGTAGACAGGCGGAACAGCGTGAATACCAGCAGCATGATGAGAAACAGCTTCACCACCCATTGAATCGTTTTGGGAACTCTCCACCTGATGAGCATTAGTTCTTCTTTTTGTTGTTCAGCAGTAAATACCTTGAAGCTTCGTAAAACGCGTCTGTGGCAATACGGTATTCCCGTATTGTCTCCTGCCCTGCCTTCACCCTGCGGTTATCATTTAACGAGGTAAACGATTCCTGCCCTGAATTTAATTTATAATTATAATAAAAGGAACTGTCCACCACACCGATCTGCCGGATATCCGGATCCAGAATAAAAGCCCACCTGCCTCTTTTCCCGGAGGTGAGGTCCTCTCCCAGCGTTGTATTCGTATAGGAAATGCCGCAAATGCCAGCTACCGTGGGCAGAATATCCACCTGCGAGGCCGGTGCGTTTACCAGACCGGGCCGGAGTCCTTTCGGATAATAAAACAGCAAAGGCACATGTACGGTGGTAAGTCCTTGTTCGGTCCATGCCTCCGGAAACATATCGCCCGCGTCACCGCGGATACCGTGGTCGCCCACAAATACAAACAGCGTGTTTGAAAAGTATTTTTCTTTGGCCGCCGCTTTCATGAAACTATGTATCGTGAAATCGGTATAACGGAATGCGTTGTATTCCTCAAGTGTTGCAAAACCATGTTTCTTCAGTGAGTCTGCGGGAATTTTCTTTACCTCAAAAGCTTTTCTATCTTCTTCAGGAATGGTGTAGGGACGATGGTTTCCTGCTGTCTGTATGATTGCGAAGAACGGTTTTTGCTGACCGGCCAGTACCTTGTTTGCCTCGAGAAAAAGATTCTTGTCGCTGATACCCCAGACGTCTTCTTTGGGGGCATTGTAATCTTCTTCTTCATAAAGCTTCAGCCCCTGGATATTGTTTGTAAGTAACCCCCTGATATTCGCCCAGCTCGTGCTCCCGCCTATGAAATAGAATTTGTCATGGTCTTTAAAATCATTGATAATGGTGCGCTGGTTCACTGCGGCAGGATTACGGCTGGCGGTTTTGGTGAGTGAAACATCCGGTATCCCTGTTATAACGGCCCAGACCCCACGGGCAGTACCGTAATGGGGGGTAAAGCAACGGCTGAAAAACAGCCCCTGCCTGCTCAACGAGTCAAAATATGGTGTAGTGTTTAATGGATTACCGTACATCGAGCTCTTATAGCCACTGAATGATTCACATAGAACAATAACCACGTTCTGCGGCAGGTTGTCACCGGCGCGCGCCGGGAAGCTGCGGGTAAAACTGAAACCGGCAGAATCAGGATGATCCACATCCAGGTAGCTGCTCAGCCATGGGTAACTTTTCTTCAGCTTTGCCGCATCATAGCTTGCATGCCGGAACTTCAAAGAACTGAAAAAAGACTGCAGTGGGTTCAGCGCGAGGTTTGCCTCGAAGTCATCCCCGAGTGCGTAGGCATCGCTCCACCT
>DASVBM010000035.1:0-2343 GCA_036375835.1 Chitinophagaceae bacterium
TGGTAAAACTTATCCTTTCATCCACATTTATCAAAACACAGCTTCTCCACTGTTAAGGCACAGTAAGTAATTCGTGTGTTTCCTTACAGGTATGCAATCATCTTACCATATGACAGCTGTTTATTCTTTTTGTTTCCACCCCGCCGGGTCAAGCGATCGGGCTTATTAACCCGTGGAACATGGTTGTTCACAAGCTGGTGGGGAATGAAAAATTTGTGTGGAATCTGTGCCTTGTGTTCCCCACCTTGTTCAGTTGTTTTAATTAATATCTCCTCACAGGAAAATGATTGCCGGCGCTGCGTTTTACGTGTTTATCCACAATTTGTTCAAATGCTTTATTCTCCTATTTTTGCCACCCCGGCGCAGAGTCGGGTAAACCGGACGTGCCCCCACTCGCCGGAATAAACCAAAACCGATCCTTCAATTGTAAACACACATATATAATATGTCAGTCATTCAGAAGATCAGGGATAAATATGCAGGTGTCGTTATCGCATTCATCGCCCTCAGCTTGATCGCCTTTATTTTAATGGACGCTTTCAGTGGCAGAGGCGGCAGCCTTTTTGGCAACCGCGACACGCTGGGAAAGGTGAACGGTAAAAAGATCGGAAAGAACGCCTTCGACGATCAGGCTGAATTGTTCAAAAAGGCCTATAACATGGGCAATGCATCCTATGACCAGCTCATGAACCGGGTATGGGATTATAACGTCGACAATATTGTACTGCAGGATGAGTACGACGAGTTAGGACTGGCCTTTTCAGCAAAAGAGCTGAATGCAACATTGTTCGGTGCTAACCCACCGGCCTGGATGCGCCAGAGTTTCACGGATCCCAATACCGGCGAATACAATGCCGCGCAGGCAGCTGAATATTTCCGGCAGCTGAAAGCGGGTAAGGTGCCGGAGGGGGATATGGTATATGAACTCTATATTAAGCAGCAGACGATCGATAACACCCTTCGTCAGAAGTATATCTCACTGCTGGCCAACAGTGTTTATGTTCCAAAATGGCTGGCGGAAAAGCAAATGGCGGACGCCAACGCAATATCCTCGGTTTCTTACGTATATGTTCCTTATAATTCTTTGCCCGACAGCAACTTCAAGGCAACTGACGCCGAGATCGAAAAATATATAAAAGCACATCCTGCACAGTTCCGCGTCGAGGAAGAGACCCGTACCGTGTCTTATGTACCTTTTGATGTGAAGCCCAGCGCTGCCGATTCCCAGGCGGTGTTGAACCAGGTAATGCAATATAAAAACGAGTTTGCCACTACACCGGATACTTTACAGGGGCCGTTCCTGGAGCGTGTGGGTTCCGAAATGGCTTACGCCAATACCTATTTCGGCGGCAGCAAGATCCAGCATGCGTTTAAAGATTCGATCATCAATACCAAGCCCGGCACCGTATACGGTCCCTACCTCGATGGTAATATGTATGTGCTGGCAAAGCTGCTCGGCGTAAAGAATTGGCCTGATTCAGCCCGGGTGCGTCATATCCTTATCCAGACCCAGGATCCGCAACGTGGTGTGGTGCTGATGGACGACAGCATTGCGAAGAAACGGATAGACAGTATTGAACTGGCCATCCAGCGTGGCGCAAGCTTTGACAGCCTGGCTCGCCGGTTTTCTGATGACGGCAGCAAAGACAAGGGCGGCGTACTCACCGGCCAGAATGGTAGCGAATATTTTTCACAGGGTGACATGGTGCCTGAATTCAATGAATTTGTTTTTGATCACCAGGTTGGCTACAAAGGAGTAGTAAAAACAGTTTACGGTTACCACTACATCGAAATCCTGGGGCAGAAGAATTTCCAGCCGGCATATAAGATCGCCTACCTGGCAAAATCAATCACCCCCAGCCAGGAAACAGTCGACGTGGCAATGGCAGACGCACAGCGTTTTGCAGCCGAAAGCCGTAACCAAAAGGCATACAACGAGAATCTTACAAAATACAACAAGACTTCGCTGCAGTCGATGGATATTCACAAATTCGACGCAACAGTTGCTGGTCTTGGTGAGAACAGGGCTTTTGTAAGATGGGTGTATGAAAATGAAGTTGGCGATATCTCAGAGCCTTTTGACATGAAGGATAAATTGATCGTTGCCATGATCACCAACATCCAGGAAGAAGGACTGATGAATGTTGCGAAAGCAAGACCGATGGCTGAGCCTTATGTAGTGAACGAGAAAAAAGCCAGGAAGATTATCGCTGATAAATTTAAAGGTAACACCCTGGAGCAGTACTCTTCTGCTTCTGGTATTGCCATCAACCGGGCAGACAGTATCGGCTTTATATCATCTTTCGTCCCCGGGGTGGGAATGGAGCCGAAAATAGTCGGTAC
>DASVBM010000034.1:0-5263 GCA_036375835.1 Chitinophagaceae bacterium
CAGCGATACCAAACAAGGTTTCGGTGGTCCCGCCACGAAACATATCTTTGCCGCCTCAAAAAACGGTGTAATCAAGCATGATCAGTGTTAGAAATGTGACGCTTGCCTATGGCAAAAGAGTGTTATTCGATGAAGTGAACCTCAATTTCACCAAGGGAAATTGTTATGGTGTGATTGGCGCCAACGGTGCAGGTAAGTCAACCTTTCTGAAGATCCTCAGCGGCGAGATCGAGCCAAATAAAGGAACGGTGGAGATCACGCCCGGTGAAAGGATGGCGGTGCTGAAACAGAACCAGTTCGAGTTCGACGAGATACATGTGCTGAACACCGTGCTGATGGGCCATAAGAAGTTATGGGAAGTGATGCACGAGCGCGAAGCTATCTATGCCAAAGAGGATTTTTCTGAAGAAGACGGAATGAAAGCCGCGCACCTGGAAGCCGAGTTTGGCGAGATGGGAGGTTACGAAGCCGAGAGCGACGCGGCCAGCCTGCTGAGCAGCCTTGGCGTTACCGAGCAATACCACCAGAGCCTGCTGCGCGATATCCCGGGTAACCTCAAGGTGCGGGTGCTGCTGGCACAGGCACTCTTCGGCAACCCGGACATATTATTACTGGATGAGCCTACCAACGGCCTCGACATTGAAACGATCGGATGGCTGGAGAACTTCCTGGCCGACTACCAGAATGTTGTACTGGTGGTGAGCCACGACCGTCACTTCCTCGACCAGATCTGCACGCATGTGGCGGACGTAGACAAACAAAAGATCAAAATATTTACCGGTAACTATACTTTCTGGTACGAGAGCTCGCAACTGATGGCGCGGCAGATCAGCGACAAAAACAAGAAGATGGAAGAGAAGCGCCAGGCGCTGCTCGATTTCATCGCGCGTTTCTCTGCCAACGCATCGAAAAGCAAGCAGGCAACTTCGCGTAAAAAAGCGCTGGAGAAACTCACCATCGAAGATATCGAACCATCGAACCGTAAATATCCCGGCATTATTTTCCAGCCATTGCGTGAAGTGGGTAACCAGATCCTGAATGTTGAAAAGCTGGGTAAATCGGTTGACGGGCGTACGCTGTTCAAAGACGTTTCATTCTCCGTAAATAAAGGTGAAAAGATCGCCTTCCTCAGCAGGGACCCTTTGGCAGTGACCGGTTTCTTCGAGATCATCAACGGAAACGCACAGTCCGATACCGGGACCTTCGAGTGGGGTACTACCATCACCAAAGCTTATCTTCCACTGGAGAACAGCGAGTTCTTCAACAATAAGCTCAGTCTGATCGAATGGCTGCGGCAGTTCGTGCCTGCGCATGTTACCGATGCCGATGAACCGTTTCTGCGGGGCTTTCTTGGAAAGATGTTGTTCAGCGGCGACGACATCATGAAGAAAACCAACGTGCTCAGCGGGGGAGAGAAAGTACGGTGTATGATCAGCAGGATGATGCTGCAGAATCCGAACCTGATCATGCTGGATCAGCCTACCAACCACCTCGACCTCGAGAGTATCCAGAGTTTCAACGAAGGCTGCCAGGTTTTCCCGGGTATTGTGCTGCTCACCTCGCATGACCACACATTTATGCAAACTGTGGCCAACAGGGTAATCGAGCTCACGCCAAAGGGCATCATCGACAGGCTTACCACTTTCGACGACTACATGGATGACAAGCGCGTGCAGGAACTGCGCAGCGAGATGTACAGGTAACACGGGCAACAATCAGCCTGGGAACTCCCTGCATGGCGGTTGCCGGCGATCCCGGCAGGGCGCAGCGAACGGCGTCTGGCCGGGGCCGCGCACACTGCTCACAGATTCAATTTATTTTAGAACCATAATTCACTTAGAGGCAGGCAGCTAATCGCTTTGTTAATCTGTCTCATTACAGCGGCGAAAAGAATATTTTTATGGGTTGAACTTTACCTATTACTGACACGTTGACCCCACTGCGTTCTATATTCTTTTGTTGCCTGCTGTTGCTGGCTTCCGGTGTGGAAGCGCAGCACCGTAGTACCCTGCGCAGCAAAAAAATCGCCGCATCCGGAAGTGTTCAACTCGACTCATTGAGCACGGTTCCGCAATCGCTTTCCATTCCGGGTTTCGACAGCAGTTATTTTGACTTTGACCCGGTGCGTTCTGCATTGACCTGGAAAAAGAGCACCGGCACCGACAGCGTTACGGTTCGCTACCGTGTTTTCCCTTTCCGTTTCGATGCAGCGGCTTACCGTTTCGATTACGACAGTATTCGCAGGCAAACGGTGTTTACCCCCTATGTTATTGAAAAGGACACGCGCAGAAAACCGGCTACGGCTTTGTTCGAACCCGGTAATCTTGATTACAGCGGGAGTTTTGGAAGGAGCCTGAGCTTCGGCAACAACCAGGACGCGGTGTTCAACTCGCAGCTGAACCTGCAGATGAGCGGGTTTATTGGTGACAGCGTAGAGATAGTGGCCGCCGTAACCGATAACAACCTGCCGGTACAACCCGACGGAACCACGCAGCAATTGAATGAGTTTGACAGGATACTGCTGCAGTTCCGCAAAAAAGGATGGGAGCTGAGCCTTGGAGATATCGATATCCGCCAGTCCCAATCTTATTTCCTGAATTTTTATAAGCGCCTGCAGGGTGTCTCTTACAAGCAGACAACAGCAATGGGTAAGAACGGTTCGAATAACTTGTTGGCCGGGGGAGCGATCGCGAAAGGCAGGTTTGCCCGGAATATCATCCGCGCCGAAGAAGGTAACCAGGGACCCTACCGGTTGCAGGGAGTGAACAACGAGTTCTTTTTTATCGTGCTGGCCGGAACTGAAAGGGTTTATATAGATGGTGAGCTGGTACAGCGCGGCGAAGACCAGGATTACGTCATCAATTACAACACGGCTGAAGTAACGTTCACACCGCGCCGCATGATCACGCGCGACAGCAGGATACAGGTTGAGTTTGAATATGCCGACAGGAATTTCCTGAACTCAATGTTGTATGCCAGCGATGAGATCACATTCCACCCCCGTCTAAGTGCTTTTGTATCCATCTACAGTAACACCGACGCAAAGAATTCACCCATCAACCAGTCGCTCGACCCGCAGCAGAAACAGTTTCTTGCCGGAATCGGCGACAGCATTCAGTCTGCTTTTTATCCTGTCTTCAGTATTGACAGCTTCTCTGCTTCCAGGATATTGTATAAAAAAACCGATACCAGCTATGCCGGAGTTACTGTGAGTATTTATGTCTACTCTACCAATCCGGACAGCGCGAAATATAGCCTGAACTTTATCGAGGTTGGTTTTGGAAGGGGGAACTATATTCCGTTGTTCAATGCTGCAAACGGTAAGGTATACCAGTGGGTGGAACCGGTGAACGGTGTACCGCAGGGGAACTTTGAACCCGCGGTTTTCCTGGTGACGCCGAAAAAACACCAGGTGATCGCAGGCGGTGTCAGCTGGCAGCCTGCCGTATCAACCAGGGTAACAGTGGAAACTGCGGTCTCGGATTATAATGCAAACACGTTCTCATCAAAGGATCAGTCGGATAATAAAGGTTTTGCCGGCAAGATCACCATACAACGGCAGGATGGATTTAAGGGAAGAACAGGAACTGCCACGCTCACCAGTACAGTCGGGTATGAATACGTTCAGCAACAATTCAGGCCGGTGGAGCGGTTGCGTACCGTTGAGTTCGGTCGCGACTGGGGACTGGGTTATGTCTACGCGGCCGCCGACGAGCACCTGCCTTCACTGGCATTCAAATTAACCGGAAGCAATAACAACTACCTGGAATACGCATTCAACAGTTACCTGCGAAGTGACCGGTTCCGCGCTTTCCGCCATTCATTCCGGCAATTGTACAGGTTGCAGGGATGGCAGTTCAATTCTTCGGTCCAGCTTACTTCACACCAGTCTCCTTTGCAGAAAGGCACGTTTTTCCGGCCCACGGCTGAACTCTCCAGGCGTTTCCCGAATGCCGGCAATATTTTGTCAGGAGTGAGCTATTCACTGGAACAGAACCTGGAGCGGGAAAGGATCAGCGACACGGTCACAGCCGCCAGTTTTGCCTTCGAGGTGATCTCCGCTTTCATCAAATCCGACCCGCAGAAGCTGAACCGCTGGTCGCTGTCTTATTTCACCCGAGCAGATAAATTACCCGGTTCCGGCAAACTGGTCCAGTCAGACCGAAGCCATAATTACAGCCTTTCCCTTGATCTGTTGCAAAACAGGGATCACCAGCTGAGAACCGTTGTCAGCTATCGCCAGTTACAGCCGCGTAACAAACAGGCAACTGGTACAAACCGCGATAACAGCCTGCTGGGTAGAGTGGAATACATGGTGAACGAATGGGATGGCCTGGTTGCCGGCAGTGTATTGTACGAGATGGGAGCTGGGCAGGAACAACGTCGTGATTTTTCATACATAGAAGTTCCTGCCGGCAGGGGTGAGTATGCATGGAACGATTATAACAACGATGGTATACCGCAATTGAACGAATTTGAAACTGCGCTGTTCCAGGACCAGGCGAAATATATCAGGATATTTACGCCTACCAACGAATTCATCAAAGCGAATTACACGCAGTTGAATTATACACTCACGATTGATCCCCGCGCGGTGGCTGGTAAAATACAGGACAGGAGACTGAAAAATATATTAACGCGGTTCAGCCTCCAGTCTTCCATGCAAACCGCGAAGAAGGTATTGAGCCAGGGACGGCCGGAGTTCAATCCCTTCAGCGGGAATGTATCTGACGAATCGCTCGTCACCCTCAATCATGTGTTCAGCAATACGCTTTCATTTAACCGTTTCAGCACCAGCTGGGGAATGGACCTTACCAACATCAGTAGTTACAACAAGTCTTTACTGACCTATGGATTTGAAGACCGTGAACTGAATGACTGGCTGGTGAAGGGGCGCGTACATTTCGGAAAGCAGTATTTACTCGAGCTTATCTACCGCAACGGATTGAATCAGCTGCTTACGCCTAAGTTTGCGAACCGGAATTACTCCGTCAGCAGCACCAGTTATGAACCACGCTTCATCATCACCGGTCAGACGAGCTACTGGGTTCAGCTGTCATACCAGTACCTGAAAAAGTTAAATGCCGCTGCCTACGGCGGGGAAAAATCGGTGAGCAATGTACTGTCGCTTGACGGTCGCTACAATGCGGCACAACGCACGAGTTTGACCGGTAAATTCAGCTATCACAATATTTCATTTAACGGGACGCCGGGCAATACAACCGGTTATATTATGCTGGATGGTTTGTTGCCGGGGAAGAAC
>DASVBM010000306.1:0-2430 GCA_036375835.1 Chitinophagaceae bacterium
GGCCTTCGATCATCTGCTGCGGTATCCCGAGTTTCTCCGCCATCCGGGTGGCCAGCTTTCCACCACCATGCACCAGTATTTTCTTCGCCTCAATACGTGCAAACATCTGCAGGAAGCGGTCAAGGCGCTCTTCGTCATCAATGACGTTTCCCCCGATCTTTATTACGTATAACTTATCCATTGATTATTTCACTTAACACCGATTGTGCTGCCCAAACCCTGTTAGACGCATTCAATGTAACGAGGCTACCGGGGCTGTCGAGCACTTCGTCACTCAGTTCCACATTGCGTCGAACAGGAAGGCAATGCATTACCCTTGCGTTACATGTTTGCTGCAGTTTCTCATTATTCAGCATCCAGCTGCCGTCAGTGCTGAGTATTTTTCCATAATCCGTGTAACTGCTCCAGTTTTTCACGTAAACATAATCTGCACCACTCAACGCTTCATCCTGATCAGTAGTGATTGCCGCTCCGGCAGTATAACGTTCGTCCAACTCGTAACCACTGGGATGGGTGATCACAAACTCAGCCTTACCCCAGGCGTTCATCCACTCTGAAAAACTGTTTGCAACGCATTGCGGCAACGGTTTAACATGAGGCGCCCAGGTGAGCACTACCTTCGGTTTCCTGTCTGACCGGAAAGTCTCGGTAATTGTGATAAGATCAGTGAGGCTCTGAAGCGGATGCAGTGTCGCGGATTCAAGGCTCACCACCGGCACGCCTGCATAACGGATAAACTGGCGGATGATGTGTTCGCTGTAATCGGCTTCCCTGTTTTTCAGTGCAGGGAACGTACGCACCGCCAGGATATCGAAATAACTGCCCAATACAGGCGCAGCATCCTTCACGTGTTCGGCCGTAGCGCCATTCATGATTATCCCGTCCGTGAATTCAAGCGCCCAACCCTCCTCCGTTACATTGAAAACAATGACTTCCATACCCAGTTGCTGGGCGGCCACCTGTGTACTGAGACGGGTTCGCAGGCTGGGATTCAGGAATAAACAGCCCAACCGTTTACCTTTTCCGAGCGATGCATCTCTGAAAGGTTCAGCCTTATATGCAAGTGCTTTCCGGATAAGTGAATCGATATCTGCGACATCTGCTGCCGAAATGAACTGTTTCAATTGCTATATAAATTTTCGTGATGCTGTTTATGCCGTAACCAGCTTTTCACCGGCTGATTTTAATTTTTCTGTCACCCTTAATAAACACTGGATGAAACGTTCGGCTTCCGAAAGCGTCAGTGCCAGTGACGGAAGCAGTCGCACCACCGCCGGCCTGGCTTCTCCGGTAAAAATGCCTTCTTCGTTCAGCAACAACTTCCGGGTATCTCCCAGTACTTCAGCAAGATCAAAACCGATCATCAGTCCTTTGCCCCGAACCTTCAGTATGCCATCGATCGCCGATAGCTGGCGTTGCAGGTAAGTTCCCACTGTTGACGCGTTCTCCATCAGATTTTCGGCCTCAATGGTTTCCAGTACTGCCAATGCGGCTGCACAAGCCAGGTGGTTGCCCCCAAAAGTGGTCCCCAGCATGAAATGCTTCGGCTGAATATGGGGCCCGATAAGGATGCCGCCAACCGGAAATCCATTACCCATTCCTTTAGCCATCGAATAGATATCAGCCTGCACATTCGCATGATCGGCCGCGAAGAATTTACCGGTACGGCCGTAACCACACTGTACTTCATCTGAAATGAATACGGCTCCGTGTTTAGTACAGAGTGAGCGGATCAGCTGCAGGAATGCCGTAGTGGCCTCTTTGATCCCGCCAACACCCTGGATGGGTTCAACGATCACTGCAGCGATTTCTGAACCGAAGTTTTCGAAATACGCTGAGAGGGCAGCTTCATCGTTATAAGGAAGAAATACGACGTTCCCGGTCTCGTTAACGGGTGCAACGATCGAGGGATTGTCTGTGGCTGCAACCGCGAGAGAGGTACGTCCGTGAAATGATTTGCTGAACGCTATGATCTTTTTCCTGCCTGTATGAAAAGAGGCGAGCTTCAGTGCATTTTCATTTGCTTCAGCGCCGCTGTTTACAAGGAATAACTGGTAGTCGGCTTTGCCGGAAACAACCGCCAGTTTATCGGCGAGTTGTTGTTGCAGCGGAATTTCCACCGAGTTCGAGTAAAATGCAATCCTGCTGAGTTGTTCAGTGATGCGCTTTACCCAATGAGGGTGCGTGTGACCGATGCTGATTACCGCGTGACCCCCGTACAGGTCGAGATACTGCCTTCCTTTCTCATCCCAGAGGTTTGCGCCGCTGGCCTTTACAATATTGATCCCGTTAACCGGATAG
This sequence comes from Chitinophagaceae bacterium, assembly GCA_036375835.1. Lineage (GTDB taxonomy): Bacteria > Bacteroidota > Bacteroidia > Chitinophagales > Chitinophagaceae > JAEZDC01. The sequence goes on from DASVBM010000306.1 coordinate 2,302, forward strand.
ACGTCGAACATTTTCATGATCAGAATGCATTAGCTTTTAACCTGAGCCCGGCAGTCTCATCCAGGCCGAACGCAAGGTTCATGTTCTGGACCGCCTGTCCCGATGCTCCTTTTAATAAATTATCGATGG
>DASVBM010000360.1:0-2592 GCA_036375835.1 Chitinophagaceae bacterium
AGGGTTCAGCAGGAGCTGGTCGTGTAAGACCTGCCGCTGCAAATGTAGGGGCTGCACCTACACTCAGCAAGTTTTTCACGATTTTGATTCGTTAAATGACACGGGAGTAATATGCAGACAATGTTCACAAAAGTTTTCCGGCTGATCTGCTGATTCTGTGAAATGCTATCTTCGCTGCCATAATTCCTCAATATGAAATTTTTTATTGATACCGCCAATTTAGCGCAGATCAAAGAGGCGAACGACCTCGGCATCCTGGACGGTGTAACAACCAATCCTTCGCTTATGGCCAAAGAAGGCATCCGCGGCGAAGAAGCTGTAAACAATCATTACAAGACAATCTGTGAATTGGTGGACGGAGACGTCAGCGCGGAAGTGCTGACTACTGAACTCAGTACCATTATTGAAGAAGGAAAAAAACTCGCAGCCATCCATCCCAATATTGTGGTCAAGGTGCCTATGATCAAGGATGGTGTTAAGGCGATCAAGTGGTTTACCGAAAACGGTATCAAAACAAACTGTACGCTGGTGTTCTCTGCCGGACAGGCAATCCTTGCTGCGAAAGCGGGCGCCAGTTATGTATCACCGTTTATTGGAAGGATAGACGACAGTGGCTGGGATGGCGTTCAGCTGATCGAGCAGATAGCACAGATTTATGCGGTACAGGGCTTCAAGACTGAAATTCTCGCCGCATCTATCCGCAATGCGAATCATATCGTGCGTTGTGCAGAAGCGGGTGCTGACGTTTGTACCTGTCCGCTTGATTCCATCCTGGGATTACTGAAACACCCGCTAACCGATATCGGACTGGCGAAATTCCTGGAAGACGCAAAGAAGATGTAATAGAACCTGAATACCTTATACAAAGCTGCCCTTCCCGGGGCAGCTTTTTTTATTTTTTCTGTTTTTTCCAGCCTTCCACCAGTTCCGCTTCGGACTTCAGCATCTCACCGGGAATATATTTTTTGATATAGATGCGGACCTGTTTTGTAATTGCGGGTCGGGCGATGAGTGTCGCTGTTATGGTAACGTATTCATTTTTTAGTGTGGAATCCAGTTGCAGCACATTCCCGCGCATGATTCCGGCTGAACTTGTAAACCGCACCTGTGTAGTATCGAGTGGTATATACCTTCCGTCGGACAGCAGTCCATCAACATTGATATAGTTGAAATGTAATGCTCCTTTTTTCAGGCTGTCTGTGTACAGGTTGAAATAGATGCTGTCTACCTGCTGCGCTTTGGCAAAAAAGGAACTTAGAATGCAGGCTAAAACGAATAAGAGGCGTTTATTCACAGGATGGAAATCATTTCATCAAAATTACTTTGCCACAGCCGAGCCTGATGTTAACGACTCCCAAAACCCCGGGGATGAATTTCATCACATTCACATTTCTAAAACATTGATTCCGAATACCGGAGCTGTTTAATGGCTGGTTCCACCCGGCTTGGCATGTTTTTTCTCCTGATGAAGGGAAACAGAATTATGAGTAAACGCATCATACATAAATCAATTAAGGATTTCGTCTACCTGATGGCGGCGCAGTCCGGCATCTCGGTGGAGCAGGCTTCAATCACACTGAAGTCAATTCTGAACTATATGCAGCACCATCCCACTCATCCGTTGCAGCGTGCCATCTCCGCAATTTTCGGCACCGGCCGGAAAAATGATGAGGCGGCGCTTAACTAGCCGTTTCCCACTCTGAAAATCCTTCACTCAACGCTAAGGCATTCGGAAACTATATGCATAGATAAGAAGCTCATTTCGCGAAGCCGGTAGATGCAGCAACGGGAACGAAAGCGAAATGAAGTTTTCAGGATCTACGATCGAGCGGTAGGCAGCTTTCGCCAGGGCTAACCTTGTTGCCTCAGCTTCAGCAAGCGAAATCATTTGCACCGCCTGCGCCGCAGAGAAGTAATACCTGTTCTCATTAAAAATTCCGGTCAGGTAAACCACAGGTGCGGCTTTTTCTCTGGCAGTATTGATCAGCTTTGTGAACTCTTCTGCTCCGGTAGCCGGTTTACCAAGGTTGTAATTAACCAGTCCGCTATTTTCCGCGGTCGATATTACCCGGTTAACCAGTTCCAGTTTTGCCGCATCGGTGGATAACATGGAATAAAGCCGGGGAAAATTCCACGGATCCGTCACCTGGCTGTATACCGCCTTCAACAACTGCAGCCTGCCGGTTTCGAAATCAACCAGTTCCAGCAGCCGCCGCACCTGGTCAACAGTGAAATACTGCGTCTGGTTGGTGATGATTGCAGCGATCTCGTTCACACGCGTTGAAGGATCCATGTTACGCCTTGACCGGTCCAGCAGTGTTTTAAATGAAGCCTCGTTCAGCGGCGTCCGGAAACTTTCACTGAAACTTGCAGAAACGTCCGCTCCCTGTGAACGTATGAAAGCGGTCAGTTCCGTTTTTGCGGCGGGATCGTTCAGCAGCTGATATACCAATGTGAAGTTTGCCGGATCGGTCAGTTTCGCGTAACCAAGTTTTGCGAGTGTCAGCCTGCCGGATTCGAGGGGGATCTGATTTAACAATTCAACCAACTGCGCAGCCGTGAAATAATTGTTGTTATCCTGCAGAGCAGATT
>DASVBM010000352.1:0-4802 GCA_036375835.1 Chitinophagaceae bacterium
GCTGGCAATGGGCCGTATACCAGCCGTATATGGCGGCAAACCAACGAACCGAGGTATGTTCCAGGTATACTAGGTAGTTACAGCGCTATGCAGCCGCTAAGCCGGGCCTCCTGAACTGCCGTTGATTACCTTTGGCCCTGTGAGCGAAGTATTCAGGACAAAGGGTATCGTTTTGCGTACGGTGCGGTATGGCGACACCAGCCTCATCGTCTCGGTATATACTGCTTTGTTCGGGCTTCAGCAGTACATCGTTAAAGGCGTCAGGCAGACCTCGAAAAAAGGCCAGACAAAGTCAGTGTTTTTTCAACCAGGGGCGATTCTGGAACTGGAAGTTTACCACAACGAGATGAAGCACCTGCAGTTCATCCGCGAGTACCAGTGGGATTATATCTACACCACCGTGTTTTCGGATGTTGTGAAAAATGCGGTGGCAACCTACATGATAGAGTTACTGCAGCATAGTCTCAAACAGCCGGAGGCGAATCCGGAGCTGTTCTACCTTATCGAATCGTCCCTTCAACAACTGGATCGTGCCAACGATTCACTGGCGGCGAACCTTCCCCTGTTTTTTACACTTCATCTCGGCACCGAACTGGGGTTCCAGATACAAGGAAACTATACCGATACAACACCGGTCCTGGATCTGCGTGAGGGAAACTTTGTTTCCGCAGTTCCTTCACACACCGCTTCCCTTACAGGCGAAGCTGCGCGCACAACCTCCATCATAAACAGTATCTCTTTTTATGCGGAGCTGGAATCAGTGAAGCTGGGAAGAAATATGCGAAGACAATTACTGGAAGCTTATCAGCAATACATCCTGCTGCATGTGCAGGATTTCGGCGATCTGAGAAGCTGGAAGATTCTCCAGGAAATATTAGGATGATTTTCGCCTGGGCAGCAGTCCGGTGAGCGCATGCCAGGCAAAACCAAAACAACATATGAGCAAGGTATAAAGCATCCAATCCATAGGCTCCATTAATCTGAAGCCAATCCGCCCGCCGTTCAGTTGCAGGTAAATTGAAATTGTCAGGTACCCCAGGTATGTAAACGTCGCGGCCAGCGCCAGCAGGAATATCTGTTTCATTTGACTTACAGTCTTTCAATAAATGTAAGATTTTCATCAAAACGCACGATACCCGGTGCCTTTCCTTTCTCAAAACTGCCTGCCCGATCATCCATATCCAGCGCCTTTGCCCCATTCAGAGTAGCCCAGCCCAGCATCTCCTCCAGCGATATTTCGGGAAAACGCTGGCGCAGGGTACGCATCTCGGCTGCAATATCCAGTGACCAGTTGCTGGCAAGGCTGTCTGTTCCCAGTACCAGCTGCGCACCGGCATCGCGAAAAATGCCGATGGCTGGCAATGTGTTTTCTATGTAGAGGTTGGCGTTCACGCAAAGGCAGAAAAATAACTGGCCCTCACTTCGCTGGTTCGCAAGTGCAAATTCAACGTCGGCTTTTCCGGTGAAACTGTTATGAACCAGTATCACCCGGTCTGCACTTAATAGTTGATTATAATATGAACGAAGACTGGTCTGCCGGGTTGGTTCATGGTGGCTGTTTTCTATATTCATCAACTGGTACATGCGGTTGAACTCGCCGGTTCCCTGGATAAAGAACTCGTCTTCCGAAGCAGTTTCCTGGTTGTGTATGGAAACAACCTTATCCCGGAAATAAGGTTCAATACCTTTCCATAATTCCCCGGAAACCGAATAGGGTGCGTGCGGAACGATGGATGCATTGAACTTCGATCCCGGGTAACGCAATACATCGTATTCGGCAAGCAATGCCTTCGCCCGATCCAGCCTGCCTGCAGCTATCGCGGGGATCCATCCGCTGGCTTCAATAAAATTGAAATATGCGATCCGCCGCTTTTGTTTTTGGGGTATGGTGAGATTGTTATTGCAGATATCGCCTACCGCCACGATACCGTTTTGCAACATCTCGTCTTCGGCATCCGATATTGCCTGCAGTATCTCTTCTTCGGGGTGATGTCGTTCGGTCACTACTTTCAAAACAAAATCGACCAGCCCGGTATGCTCGGGGATACGCCTCTTCATATGGCTGAGCTCGAGGTGGCAGTGACAATTGATAAAACCCGGGGATATGATTCCGGGCAGGAGGCGGATATCTTCCCCCGCATCTGCTGAATCAACAAGGTCCAGGATACCCCCTTTTTCATCAGTGATCAGCACCATACCTGGCTCACAGAATCTTTTGCCGTCAAATATTTTTTCTGCCTGGAATTTGCGGAAGCCCATGCAGTAAAGTTAAAGGGCAGCAGGAAGTGAAATGGCATATTTTTGCCGCCGGCTCACAGGCAAAATAATTAACAATGTTAGACCAACTGGACGCCATCAAGGCAAGATTTGAACAGGTAGGCATAGCACTCACTAACCCGGAAATCATCAACAACCAGAAAGAATTCGGGAAGCTGAGCAAGGAGTATCGCGACCTGGAGAAGCTGGTGAAACCCTACGACGAATACCGGAAGCTGCTGGAGGATTATCAGTTTGCAAAAGAAAGCCTGAACAGCAATGATGATGAAATGAAGGAACTGGCAAAAATGGAATTGCCGGCACTCGAAGAGAAGAAAGAGATACTGGAAAAGGAGCTTACCCGGTTATTGATACCCAAAGACCCGCAGGACGACAAAAATGCTGTGTTGGAAATTCGCGCAGGAACCGGTGGCGATGAAGCTTCGCTTTTCGCGGGCGACCTGCTGAACATGTATCTGAGGTACTGCGCTAAAAAAGGATGGAAAACGCAGGTGGTGAGCGAAAGTGAAGGTACCGTTGGTGGATATAAGGAAGTAGTGGTTGAAGTGCAGGGCGACGATGTCTATGGCACGCTGAAATTCGAAAGCGGCGTTCACCGTGTACAGCGGGTACCCGATACGGAGACCCAGGGAAGGGTGCACACTTCGGCTGCAACCGTTGCGGTGATGCCTGAAGCAGAAGAAGTTGACTTTGAACTTAATCCCGCCGATGTGAAAATGGAAACGGCACGAAGTGGTGGTGCGGGTGGTCAGAACGTAAACAAAGTGGAGACCAAAGTGATGCTGACCCACATCCCTACCGGTACGGTGGTGGTTTGCCAAACAGAACGCAGCCAGCTTGGCAACCGGGAAAAAGCAATGACCATGCTGCGCACGAAGTTGTATGAAGAACAGGTGCGTAAACACGAAGAAGAGATTGCCCGGCATCGTAAAACGCTGGTGAGTACCGGTGACCGGAGTGCTAAAATCAGGACCTATAACTGGCCGCAGGGACGGGTAACCGACCACCGGATCGGGCTAACGGTTTACAACCTCGATGCGGTAATCAATGGCGATATTGACGAGTTCATCGAAGCGCTCCAGATGGCAGAGAACGCCGAGAAGATGACGCGGCAGCAATAATTGGTGAATAGTCTTATTGCCGCGGTGTTTTAGCTTCGTAATCCTTCTCTGCGGCTTTCGCCTTTTCGAAATCCAGCACTACGCCATTGATACAATAACGTAAACCGGTGGGCGGCGGGCCATCCTCGAAAACATGGCCGAGGTGTGCCTTACACCTGCCGCATTGTACCTCTGTCCGGCTCATTCCATGACTGTGATCGGGTGTATAGATGATAGACGATTTGCTGATGGGCTGGTAAAAACTCGGCCAGCCACAACCGCTTTCAAATTTCGTATCGCTTTTAAACAATGCGTTACCGCAGGCGGCACAATAATAAGTGCCGGAATCCTTCAGGTGTTCGAATGGACTCGAAAAAGGTGATTCGGTTCCCTTTTCCCGGGCAACCCGATAAACCTCATCCGGCAGATACTTCCGCCATTCTTCATCGGGCATCACCACTTTCGAGCTATCCGTACGGGAATAAACCGGGTTGTCTGATTTTTTGCTGGTATCCATTGCTGGTGTTTTTATTGATTGTGATTTGCAGCTGGCGCTGAGCAGTGCCAGCAACACGAGGATTGTTATCAGTCGCATATCCCTGAACATTTAATAAAGTTATGGATCGGTGTTTATTCCCTTTGTTAAGGGGTAAGACGCAGCGGCATTAGAATACTTTCAGATATGAGTTCCGTTAGTTGTTTATTAATACTGTAAGCTTATATTTGACCCTCATTGCCAGAAGCAAGCAACATGTTTAACATTATTTTGTTCGGACCCCCGGGAAGTGGAAAAGGCACCCAAAGTGAGCGACTGATCTCGAAGTATGGTTTCAAACATCTCTCTACCGGCGATCTGCTGAGAAGCGAGATAGCCCGCCAAACCCCTTTGGGCATCGAAGCAAAAAATTTCATGGATAAGGGCCTCCTTGTTCCCGACGAAGTGGTAATAGGCATGATCAGCTCTGCGCTTGACAATCATCCTGATGCGAAGGGTTTTCTTTTTGATGGTTTTCCCCGCACCCAGGCACAGTCTGAAGCCCTGGACAAACTCCTGCAGCTGAAAAACACCGCGATCGGCGTGGTACTCGCCCTGGAAGTAACCGAAGCAGAATTGGTAAAAAGGCTGCTGAACCGCGGCCTCACCAGTGGACGCAGCGATGATACCAATGAAGAGGTGATTCGTGCAAGGATAGCCGAATACCACAAGAAAACTTCTGCCGTTGCCGAATACTACAAGCAGTTCAATAAGGTGGCATATGTTAAAGGCGAAGGTACTGTTGACGAAATTTTCGACCAGTTATGCAGCGAGATAAATAAAAGACTGTCTTAACTATAGTCGCAACCAATACCAACTGCAAGGTCCCGTAAATATTACGGGGCTTTTTTATTTATAAGGCATTCGATTACAGCAGGCGTACCTCCGCC
>DASVBM010000259.1:0-2555 GCA_036375835.1 Chitinophagaceae bacterium
GTTCTCCTTTCTCAAAGAAGAGTACCACCGTTTTCACGCCCGCGCCGGTAAAGGTGCCGCCGGGCAGGTCGAGGATGGTGTGCAGGTTGCATTCGGTGAGCAGCTTTTTGCGCAGGGCAACGGAGGCATTGTCGGTGTTACTGAGGAAGGTGTTCTTTATTACGATACCCGCTTTACCACCGGCCCTGAGGATTTTAATGAAGTGTTGAAGAAAGAGGAAGGCGGTTTCACCAGTCTTGATGGGGAAGTTCTGTTGTACTTCTGCTCTTTCCTTGCCACCGAAAGGTGGGTTGGCCAGGACGATATCGTAACGGTCTTTTTCCTGAATGTCGTCGATGTTCTCGCTGAGGGTATTGGTGTGAACGATATTCGGCGCCTCCACCCCCGTAATATCATGTTCATGGTACCGATGATGTAGGCGAGGCTTTTCTTCTCCTTTCCGTAAAACGTTTTTCTCTGCAGGGTGTCAATGTCCTTTGTGGTGAGGTTCTTTCCGCTTCGTAAATAGTCGAAAGCTTCTACCAGGAAGCCAGCACTGCCCGCCGCGCCGTCGTAGATCTTATCACCGATTTCAGGCTTCACCACCTTGATGATGGTGCGGATAAGCGGCCGGGGAGTATAATATTCTCCACCGTTACGACCCGCGTTGCCCATGTTTTTGATCTTGTCTTCATAGAGGTGGCTCATCTCGTGCTTCTCGGCATGGGTACGGAAACGGAGCTCATCCACGCGGTTGATCACTTCGCGGAGGTTGTAACCACTTTGCAACTTGTTCTTGAGTTCGCTGAAAATCTCGCCAATCTTATAGTCCAGTGTATCCGCGTGTTCGGCTTCGTGCTTGAACTTTCGGAGATAAGGAAACAATTTCAGGTCGACAAAGTCTTTGAGGTCGTCGCCGGTCAGGGCTTTGTGGTGATCCAGCTTGCCGTCTTTGGTCTTCGGGGACGCCCATTTATCCCAGCGAAACTCGGGCTTAACGAGGGGGTTATAGGTTTTGCCTTTCAGCCTGGCGGCGGTTTCCTTGTCTTTTTCCAGGTCATTCAGGTATTTCAGGAAAAGTACCCAGGAAGTTTGCTCTACATAATCCAGTTCGCTTCCGCAGCCAGCGTCTTTATGAAGGATATCGTCAATGTTCTTGAAGGTGTTTTCAAACATACAGGGAATCGGGGATTTGGTGGGCTGAAAAATACGGAATATTGGGTAATTAGAATTGGGTTAACGATCTGAGGGACAGATAAGGAAAACAGGCAAGGTGTATACCAAGCAAAACAAAGCCTCTCGCGGGGAGAGGCTTTTGGTTTTTTGCTGTTTTGCTTATTGTGTGATCCCTTCCAGCGCGAGGAGGAAGGCGTAGTTCAGGGCCACATCCTTCAGGTAATCGAACCTGCCCGAGGCGCCGCCATGGCCGAAGTCCATATTGGTGTGCAGGAGCAGGAGGTTGTTGTCTGTTTTCATCGCCCGGAGTTTCGCTACCCATTTGGCGGGTTCGAAATACTGCACCTGGCTGTCGTGGAGGCCGGTGGTGACCAGGAGGTTCGGATAGTCTTTTTTCTCCACGTTTTCGTAGGGCGAATAGCTTTTCATATACATGTAAGCGTCCTTGTTCTTTGGATTGCCCCATTCGTCGAATTCGTTGGTGGTGAGCGGGATGCTTTCGTCGAGCATGGTGTTCACCACATCTACGAAAGGTACCTGCGCGATGACGCCGTGGAAGAGTTCAGGCGCCATATTGATCACCGCGCCCATCAGCAGTCCGCCGGCGCTGCCGCCCTGGGCATAGAGGTGTTCGTTGCTGGTGTACTTCTGTTCTACCAGGTATTTGCCCGCGTCGATGAAGTCGTTGAAGGTGTTGATCTTCTTCATCATCTTGCCGTCTTCATACCACTGACGGCCCATTTCCTGTCCGCCGCGGATATGCGCGATGGCAAACGCGAAGCCCCTGTTGAGCAGGCTGAGCCTCGAGCTGTTGAAAGCGGCATCCATGCTGGCGCCGTAAGAGCCATATCCATAGAGCAGGAGCGGTTGTTTGCCGTCTTTTTCGAATCCTTTTTTATAAACGATGGAGATGGGGATCTTCACGCCATCGCGGGAGGGCGCGTAGATCCTTTCGGTAACGTATTCCTTCGGGTCGTAGCCGCCGAGCACTTCCTGTTGTTTCTTCAGTACTTTTTCCCGGGTCACCATGTTGTAATCGTAGACGGAGTTGGGGGTGGTGAGCGAGGTGTAGTTGAAACGGAGGTTGGTGGTATTGTACTCGGGGTTGTTGCTGGCGTAGGCGTCGTAAGCAGGTTCACCAAAATCGAGATAGTGCTCTTTGCCGTCGGCGAGCTGGCGTACGCGGAGGTTCATCAGGCCGTTCTTTCTTTCGCTGAGCACGATAAAGTCTTTGAACTCTTCCACGCCTTCGAGCAGCACGTCTGTACGGTGCGCGATCACTTCCTTCCAGTTCTCCACGCCGGTTTTGCCGAGCGGACATTCCATCAGCCGGAAGTTCTTCGCATCGAGGTTGGTGCGGATGAGGAAGCGGTCTGCCAAAGCGGTCACGTCATACAGCA
>DASVBM010000202.1:0-5635 GCA_036375835.1 Chitinophagaceae bacterium
TTCCCGTTCCATTGATTATCGAACGTGAGCTTGGTCGCATCAATGCTTTTTGTTACAAACCCGGCATTCATGCCGAGACTTACCAGGCTGTTCAGCCCGATCAGCTGGTGGTATGCAACCGAACCGTATACTCTTGTTGCCGCGAGGTTCCCCGCACCCGCCGCGTCTTTTAAAACAGCACCTCCAACTCCAACCCAGGCATTGTCGAACCGGTTGTTGAAAAGCTGTACGTCTCCCCAGATGCTCATCGTTTTATAACGGTTCGACATTACCGTAGCCCATTGTGTGCGGTAATTCGCGCCAATCCGGTAATCGAAATCGGGATTAAACCCGGTATTAGCCGGGTTCACCAGTAAAGGAGCGTTGTAGTACTGGCTGAAATGCAGGTCCTGTGCACCGGCAGCCACAGTACAACTCATCGACAGTACCATCAGAATGCGTCTCATTGTTCCCTCCTTATCGTAATAATGTTATATCACCGGTTTTGATCGCCTTTGTGCCATCGGTGAATTCAATGTCTAAGGTGTAGGTATACACTTCCTGTGGCTGCAATACCCCCTTATACCTTCCATCCCAGCCTTCGAAACGGTTCTGGGTCATAAACACCAGCTGACCCCACCTGTTGTATATCCGCCAGGTCATCTTGCCGATCGCGAAGCCACGTACATATACCTTGTCGTTTAATCCGTCGTTATTTGGGGTGAATGCGTTCGGTACATCCAGCGCGGGAACAACCCGGGCTACCACCGTTGCACAGGCGGTATCCGTACATCCGTACTGGTTGGTCACCAGCAGGCAGGTATTGAATGTGCCCGAAGCGTTATAGAAATGCCGCACTGTAGTATCCTTCCTGGTTGTGAACAGGGTATCCCCGTCACCGAAATTCCAGAGATAGCTCACCCCGCCGGTAGAATTGTTGATGAAATCGACCGGGCCGTTTATCTCCGGCGGGTCCGGAGTGAATACGAATGCCGCGGTAGGGGAGCCGCTGACTACTATACTGAAGCTGGTACTGTCTTCAATATTGCAGGTTGCAGAATCCACTGCCCGCAAGCGAATGGTGTAGTTCCCTGGTGTGTTGTATACATGCGTCGGTTCAGCGTCATTAGACGTAGTGCCGTCACCGAAATCCCAGTAAAACTGTTGCCCGCCCGCTGAAGTGTTGTCAAACACCGCCGTATAAGGAACACAGCCGAATGGTGGCGTGGTAAACTGCGCGTCTACGTTCTCTGAGATCCTCACCACTTTTACCGTGTCGTCGGGATAGTTACAGTAGTTGGTATCTATCAGGCTCAGCTTAACGTTATAGGTGCCTTTGGCGGCATAAGTATGTGTTACCTGGCCCAATCCTGCAACCAGCGTTACCCCATCCCCGAAATCCCATCGGAACGACTGGTTGGTAAACGGTTTACCCGGTGGAGCAGGTGGTATGGACGTATTCGTGAAACGGAAACTCAGGTTATCACAAGGTGGCAGTTTTTCATAAGTGAAATCAAGCCGTGCATTGTCAATCCGCGCGGTGATATTGGTATACGAGGTGTCGCGGATATTACAGGTGTTTGAATCAACGGTGATCAGTCTCACGTTGTAAGTGCCGATCGCGTTGTAAGTATGCGCTACCGATGCGGTGGTGGTCGTTACTTCCGGTGACCCATCGCCGAAATTCCAGATATACTGCTGGCCCATGGAAAGGGTATCGGTAAAGTCCACGGTTAATGGAATACAGCCTTGTTTCCGCGGTGTTCCATCAACGAATGACTTTACAGCTGAACTCACGCCTGCCAGTTCCATCGCGATCTTCACCATTGCCAGGTTACACTGCCCGCCGCCACCGCCGCCGATGGCTTTGTTGGTAGTAGACCACGAGCCCGCTGTAGTAGGAAAAGTGCCTCCGCCGCCACAGTGGCCGCACTGTGCCATATAGATCACGCCGTTCTCGTCAAACCGGCTGGTGCCGCCATCAACGTGGTCACCGGTCGCCGCGTTGATCGCCCCCCAGTAAGTACCGTATAACTGCGAGGTGGCATTCTTGGCCAGCACGAAAATATAAAAGTCACTTCCGTCGGACGTAGATCGGATGGCGTTCGACGTCACCGGAAGATCTTTGGTATCTGAACTCGGAAAACCCTGCATGCTGTTGATCGAACCACCCCAACCGGAAACATACACGTTCTCACAACGGTCTACGAGGAATGCGACAGGGGAAATATCCGGATTAATGCCGGGTGTAGTTCCCGTTTTTCCAAAACTGGTGGAGTATACATAGCCGGACAGATCTGGCTGAAGTTTGGCAATGAACTGCCTTCCGTTTGGTACACTGAACGCTGCGTTGACAGCCTGCCAGCTACCGGTTGTGGTACCCATCACGTAAGGGAAGCTGTTATGGTCGAACTGGATACCATAAACTATGTCTGTCTGTGAAGTGCCGAGGTATGTCGACTTTATGTGATTGGTGCCATCAGGAGATACTATGGCAACGAAGCCATCTGCCACACCACCAAGGAAAGTCTGCGAAATTGCCGCTCCCGCAGTTGCCTTGGGTAAATCGGTACTGGTAGTGCCACCCGCAGTATAAATATTTCCGTTGGTTGGGTTCAGTGCGAGAACAAAGGTTGCATCGTCGCCATTTCCACCGAGAAAAGACGAAAACAATATCGTATTCAGGTCAGGTGTTGTTTTGATCAGCACACCGTCCTGCGATGCAGCCTTGGTACCCTGGAAAACACCCGGTGTGACCGGGAAGTTGTCCGACATGGTGCAGGAGGCCAGGTATACATTTCCTGCTGCATCGATCATCACCTCGCTACGCGCGTCGTCCCCATAATTGCGCAGGATGGAAGTAGCGCCACCCGGCTGCGTTTTTGGCCGGATGTTCACCCCGTCATTGTTGGTTCCACCGATGATAAGTGACCCCACCAGACCCGAGCCGGTAGCGTTGAGCTTTGTGAGCACGATATCCCACTGACCCCTCGGTCCAATGCCGGTACCGGGATAATTGCTGGAGAATGTACGGCCACCGATCACCAGGTTGCCCTGCGCATCAACGATCAGGCTGTGTGGTTGTTCATTGGCCGAGCCGCCGATATAAGTGGCGTAAATGCGATTGGAGCCGTTCGCGTTCAGTTTAATGATCCCGATATCATAACCCATTCCCAGCTGGCCTTCTGCCGCCCCGCCCTGGAAGGTTGTCTGGAATGCACCGGGACTGGTGGGAAAACCGCCGGGTGCAAACACGATACCGCCGCCGTAGAAATTACCACTGTTGTCGTAAGTGGCGGTAAACCCCCAGTTGTCGGTTGTGCTTCCTGAAAACGTTGAAAATATAAGCGTGGGATCGATCACCAGCGTCTTTGTACGGTCATAACTGCCGAGTTTAAAACGCACGATATTTCCATCCACTTCGTAGTTGTTCGCTATTTCCTTTCTTCCCGAGGCGAGCGGTTGGTAGGTGTATGGCCTCAGTTCCTGTACTTCATCCACCGAGGTCTTCACCACCAGCCTGCCTTCTTTCACCGACAGTCCATCGGTCCCTTCAAAATACATTGCTATCTTCCCGGCAGAAGCGCCGGGGTTCACGATAATATCATACTTCAACCTGCCTTCGTTGGTATAGTACCGAACATCCACACCGGGGTAGACGTTCCGGTATGTGACTCCCTGGAAAACGCGGCAGTTGCTTGCCCATTTGGAAGGGTCGTTCCCCAGGAAATAATTTGCGAATGTCTCCACTGGTTTGTCTGCAATGATTTCAGCATTGGGTGAAGCATGCAGGAATTTCATATCGTATGCATGCGAGTGAAGCACTACGCGGCCGTCGTACTCCGGCGATTCCGGACCTCTGGCGGCAAGGCTGCCTTCTGCGGCCGTCTTCGTCATGCCTCCATGCATGGTTTCACTCAGCAGGTTCAGGTCGCTTTGATTGTGCAGCAGCATGCGATAGCCGTCCGGCATCAGGAAAAATGCCCCGGATGGAATGGTTGCTTTGAATTTCACCTGCGATGGCCACTGGCCTTTATTTTCCACGAGTTCCAGGTTAGAATAGTCCTGTGCGGAGATCTTCCCGAAGAATAAGCAGAATGAAAGCAGCAGACAGCAGATCCGGGCTAAGCGTTTCAACTTAAATTTTTTAAAAGGTACTATATATAAACGAACAAATCAATGACTTTAATACCTAGGAGATCTTGCTCCACACCGTTTTACCTTTCTGTGACAACAAGTACTGGTGAAGCGGCAAATTCTCTGCCGAACTCAGCTCAGGATCACCCTCTACGATCTGTTCCGCCCAGTATCTCGATTGTTCGAGCAATTCCCGATCCTGGACGATGGAAGCCAGCTTGAAATTCAGCATTCCGCTCTGGCGCGTCCCTTCTATATCGCCGGGCCCGCGAAGCTCAAGATCTTTTTCAGCGATTCTGAAGCCGTCATTGGTGGCACACATGATCTTGATACGTTCCCGCGCCTCAACGCTGGTTTTGCTACCGGTTAAAAGAATACAAAAACTCTTTTCACTGCCCCGCCCAACCCTGCCCCGGAGCTGGTGCATCTGAGAAAGCCCGAACTTTTCAGCGCTTTCGATCACCATCACCGTCGCATTCGGTACATTCACCCCCACTTCGATCACGGTGGTGCTCACCATTATCTGGGTTTCACCTTTTACGAAACGCTGCATATTCGCTTCCTTCTGTTCTGCCGGCTGCCGTCCATGAACCATGCTGATCCAGTATTTCGGCTCCGGGAAAAAGCTCTTTACCTGCTCGTATCCCTGCATCAGGTCTTCATAGCTCAGTTTCTCGCTTTCCTCTATCAGCGGGTAAATGAAATAAGCCTGCCTGCCTTTTTCAATTTCACTCTTAACGAAGTCCATTACTTTGGCGCGCGCGGTCTCGTACCGGTGTACCGTCGTTACCGGGTGTCTGCCGGGTGGTAATTCGTCCATCACGCTGTAGTCCAGGTCGCCATAGGCGGTCATGGCCAGCGTACGTGGAATAGGAGTGGCCGTCATCACCAGTACATGCGGCAGAACCGCGGCTTTCTGCCAGAGCTTTGCCCTTTGCGCAACTCCAAAACGGTGCTGTTCGTCGATAATGGCGAGTCCCAGGTTATTAAACTGAACGGCCTCCTCAATCACGGCATGCGTGCCCACGATAAAATGAAGCGTTCCGTTGCTGAGTTCGTGTAGAATTTGTTTCCGGCGCGAAGATTTTGTTGAACCTGTAAGTAAGGCAATTTTTACAGGCATGTCACTCAATAAGCTGTTAAGACTGTTGAAATGTTGCTGGGCAAGAATTTCAGTGGGCGCCATCATCACGCTCTGGTAGCCGTTGTCGGCAGCCAGTAACATGCAGAGCAGTGCAACGATTGTTTTCCCGCTGCCCACGTCTCCCTGCAGCAGGCGGTTCATCTGGTGCCCGCGACCGGTATCCATCCTGATCTCTTTCAGCACCCGCTTCTGCGCACCGGTAAGTTCAAACGGAAGATGTTTTGAATAAAACTCATTGAAAAGATCACCTACTTTCTCGAACACCACACCTTTACTGCTTTTATGGCGGCGTATGCGCGTAAGGTTGAGCCTTACCTGCGCAATGAAGAATTCCTCGAATTTCAGCCGCCGCAGCGCCAGTTCAAATTCGGATGC
>DASVBM010000204.1:0-2285 GCA_036375835.1 Chitinophagaceae bacterium
TCATCCCGGCCCCGCCCGGACGACCGTTCGGGGCGTTGCGCAGATGCAGTCGCCTTCGCGTCCTTTGCGATGCTCTTTGCGTCCTTTGCGATACTTCAGTTTCCTCCGGCAACTACATTCCAATAACCCCGGCCTTCAGGCCGGGGACAATAGCACCAACCCGTAAAGGGCTTTAGCCCTGGCAATTGCAGGACACCTCCCGGCGCTTGCATCACCATGCAGAAGATATCACGGATGATCTTCCGCCTGGCTGCCTACATAGCACAGGAGTACCAAAGCCGATCTTTCTAAAGGGCTAAAGCCCGATTACCGCTTGCATTCATACCCCGGCCTGAAGGCCGGGGTTAGTGCACTGCCGTTTACCCTTGCTATTCTTTCGCTTTCGATTCGATGTGTTCCGTTGTCACGTTGCGCCAATGCAGTCGCTTTTGCGTCCTTTGCGATACTCTTGGCGTCCTTTGCGATACTTCAATTTCCTCCGGCAACTACACTACAATAACTCCGACCTTCAGGCCGGGGACAACAGCACCAATCCGCAAAGGGCTTTAGCCCTGCACTCACCGGCTGACCATTGCTGAGTTTTCTTAACGAACATCATACATCCACCCAACGCCAGATCATATCAATCATGAAAATCTGCGTTCACCATCCCGACAGGGATCCTCCCGCCTCCCGCCTAACCCCTAACGCCTAATGCCTAATGCCTAACGCCTAACGCCTAATTCCTAACGCCTGTCCTCCCCCTCCTTCATCACCATTTCCTCAACATAGTTTTTTTTCAGCTGCTCATACAGCGAGTGTTTCTCGATCATGACGGCAACGATATTCGACAGCAGCGCCGCGAGCATCAGGTGGAAGATCACGCTGTGACGGTCGGTCATTTCCAGTACGAGGATCGCCGAGGTAAAAGGAGTACGCGTTACGCCGGTAAGAAAGCCCACCATACCGGCGAGGGCGAGGATATTGGCATTGGCTCCTACAACCTGGAAGAGCTGCGAAATAAATGATCCTACCGCAGCACCGGCGGCCAGCGAAGGCGCGAATATGCCACCCGCGGCGCCGGTATTGAAACAGACAACCGGTGAAAGGATCCTGGACAACATCGTATCCCATGAACTGTACTTGTCATCGGTGAAAAGAACGGTGTTCATCAGTCGCTTGCCCGAACCAAGTACCGCGTCGTTTAAAAAATATGCGGCAGCCGCGATCAGCAGGCCGGATAAGATCACGAAGATGACTGTCTTCGTTGTATTAAATCCCTTTTTCCATTTCGCAATAGCCAGGATCAGTTTGCTCATGAGGCTGCCGGCCACTCCGGCAACAACAGCGGTGAGCGCCACTGCAGCGAAAATCTTAAACCCGAGGCCTTTTACGTCCGGGTAGCCAAGGTATAGATACGGGCCGATCAGCGCCTGCGCGGTGAGTCCGGCGATCAGCACCGCGGAGAACAGGGCAGAGCGGAAAAAACGGATGTGGATCTTCGAGAGTTCTTCCATCGCGAACACAATACCGCCCAATGGGGTATTGAAAGCCGCGGCAAGACCGGCAGAAGCGCCGGTAAGGATAAAACTCTGGGCGGATACCCTGGGCCAGGATGCAGGGGTGATCCGGTTGATGAAGCGGAAAATAGAACCGGCGATCTGGATGGTGGGACCTTCCCTGCCGATCGCCCCGCCACCGAGTATCATGAATAAACTGGAGATAATCTTGATCACCAGGATGCGCAGGCTCAGCAGCTTGTCGATCTGGTATCCCAGTCTTGGCTTCGAAAACTCCACCGCGGCCATCACCTGCGGAATGCCGCTTCCTTTGGCATTGGGTGCAAACAGCTGTACCACCAGCCAGGCGAAGAAGAAACACACCGGTGTAACGATAAACACCGCCCAGGGTTTCCACGCCCATAAACCGAGCAGCGTATTCTCTGAATAGACAAACAGTTTTGTGTAAGCAACCGCAACCAGTCCTGTAGCCAGCGAGGCAACCCAGAAAGGAAAAGCCTGCAGTATGTTTCTTCGCAGGCTCTCGGTACCCAACCGGTCAAATATGCTCTTTGCCTCCTTCCGCACAGTGGTAATTGCCTTGCTCATAGCCGCAAAGTAAAAAATATAAAGCGGATGGCGGACAGTATACGGCGTATGGCTAATCGCTAATGGCTTATAGCGCGGTGAAGCATTGGGGAAAATTGAATGTTTGTTGCCGCGGGTGGGTCCATGGTCCATGGTCCATGGCTGTTGCCGCAATGTTTTGTTGGGTAAAAGACCTACCACTAAGATGTTGTCATCCCG
>DASVBM010000208.1:0-4545 GCA_036375835.1 Chitinophagaceae bacterium
CGGCTCATGTAGATCTGTTCCACCGTGGTGCCTTTATCCATCGCGTCGAGGATCTTCTGGCTGCCACTCTCAGCGCCCATCCATACTTCATCGCAGCCGGCAAGCGAAAGATACCTGGCGGTGTCTTTCTCGAGTAGAAGGTCTGCGCGGGACTGTATCTTGAAACTGAATTCCAGTTTTTCCTTTTGCACCGCTTCGGCAAATTCCTTTAGCCAGCCGGGTTTCAGCCCGAAAATGTCATCGCAGAACCAGATATGGTCTGCTCCGAATGCGGATACCAGCATTTTCAGTTCGGCAATCACCGAGCTCACCGACCGGGCGTGGTACCGGTTGCCGAAAAGGGGTTTGGCGCACCAGTTACATTTGAATGTGCAGCCACGGCTTCCCACAATATTCAAGGAAAAATAGCCGTGTTTGCGTATCCATAGTTGTTTATACGCGGCTATATTCACCAGGTCCCAGGCGGGCAGGGGCAGTGTGTCGAGGTCGCGGATGACGTTACGCCGGCCGGTCTGCTTTGCCGAACCGTTCAGTTTAAACGCGATCCCGGGGATCTCTTCCACATCCTTTCCTGCTTCGATTGTGTCTACCAGTTCAGCCAGGGTCATTTCACCTTCGCCGAAGACCACGTAATCCGCACCGGCATCGAGGTAGGCCGCGTAATGATCGGTACTGTCCGAACTGCAGACGATTACTTTGGCGCCGCGCTGCTTTGCCAGTTTCGTCATTTCGAAGGCGGCCGCACGCATATTGGTGAGGCACATCTTGGTGAGGTAATTAAACCCATCGTCGTAGATCACGAAATAACCCGGCGCCTGCTGGTCGAGCGCAGCCTCCACTTCCAGCGGGCTTTTGGCGAGCATCGAATCGAACAAAGACACGGTGTAGCCCCTGCTGCGCATCAGCGCGGCGGCGTACAGGGTACCGAGCGGCGGATAAGCGTTACCCGCCTTCTTCTGCTTTGGATCCAAAGCAAGAAAATAGGAATGCGTAAATAAGATTTGCATTAGTTTCTCCTGGTTACAACTCTACTCCGAATCGTTGTTCGTATTCTGCAATATTATGTTCCAGTCTTTGTAATATTCTCCTGCGGTGTCCACTGAGATGCAGCTTGAAATCGTTCTCCGTGATCACCATTTCATTATCCACTGCTTTTATCTTTCCCTTCCGGACTTTCCTGGCGAAGCGTTTTTTGTAAAATGAAAAAACGCGGCTGTCGAACCAGGTGAAGACGCCTGCCGACCATAACCTGCCGAGGCGCGGCCGGTATTCTACTGCGTCTACGGCAAGGTTCATCCCGTACACCGGGAAATATTCGCGGATCCAGTCATTTGCCGCGAGGAAGCGTTCGTATTCATCCTGGTTATAAAGCGGGATCAGGGTGATGATCTCCATGGCGGAAAAGATGTTCCGGTCTGTGATCTCCAGGTTATTTTCCGTAATAATATAATTGGGACAGAAGTATTTTTCCAGCCGCAGCAGTTCCAGCGTTTCGACAATCAGCGACATCAGCAGTTTGGTGAGCCAGAGCCTGCGCTTTTTTGCGATGATGAAATAATCGATGTCGGATTTGCTGTCCATATAATATTTGGACAGCGAGCCGGAAACACAGATACACTTTATGAAGGGAAACCAGGACAGCATCCTGGCGTGGCGTTTAGCCACCGAAAGGTATTTTTCCGCAGACGCGTTTCCGCGGAGCCGGTTCGGAATCCCGCCGTCTTCATCCATCACCCAGATAAAGTCACCTTCGCATTTTACCAGTTCGTCGCTGATAAGATGCGCCAGGACAGACTGCACTTCAATGCGGTTTTCCGAAGAAACATAGTTAAACAGCTCCTGCCTGCGGATGGGATAACGAAATACACGGAAATAAAGTAAAGTCCTGATGATCGAACGCGCTATGTCGTTCAGCCCGGCTGAATTGGGAGCGTACTGTATGGTGGAAGCCGGAAGCATGGTGTTGTTGTGCAGTTAGTGCTGGCTAAACTATCGGTTTTTTATGAAAGTTGGAACATTGGTTTCCCTTTCATAGAGACATTGATAACGCCTTTTTGGCTGCACTGGGTATGTTTCACCCGTTTTTACTTGGGTATGTTATTTGTGGTTATAGCTGTTCCACAACTAAAATCCACACCACTTAGATGCCGACCCGAATTAAGAAACTGCTTGTTGCCAACAGGGGGGAGATCGCGATACGTATTCTCAGGGCCTGTACCGAGCTGGACATCCGCACTGTTGCCATTTTCACTTACGAGGATCGTTATTCACTGCACCGGTACAAAGCCGACGAGGCCTACCAGATAGGAGACGATACCGATCCGCTGAAGCCTTACCTGAACATTGAGGAAATAATCCACATAGCGAAGAAATGCGGGGCAGAAGCCATTCACCCCGGCTATGGTTTCCTTTCTGAGAACCCGGCCCTGGCCCGTGCCTGTAATGCGAACGGGATTATATTCATTGGTCCTTCACCAGAGGTGATGAACCAGTTGGGCGATAAGGTGCTGGCCAAACAACAGGCGGAGCTTTGTGGCATTCCGTTGATCCGGAGTTCGGAAAAAGACCTGAGCAATGCTACCATCGCCCGTGCGGAAGCCAACAAGATCGGTTTCCCGGTTATGCTGAAGTCTGCCGCGGGTGGTGGTGGAAGGGGGATGCGTGTGATCCGTTCTGAGGACGAGCTGCAGCGCAATTTCGATGAAGCGAAGCGGGAGGCGGCCAATGCTTTCGGGAATGATACCGTATTCCTGGAGAAGTTTATTGAAGAGCCGAAACACATAGAGGTGCAGATCGTGGGTGACCAGCACGGCAACGTGGTGCACCTGTTTGAACGGGATTGTTCATTGCAGCGCCGTTTCCAGAAGATAGTAGAGGTTGCTCCTTCGGTGAACCTGGCGCAATCGGCGCGGGAACAGGTGTATGAATACGCGGTGAAGATCTGCCGCGCGGTGGGATACAATAATGTGGGCACCGTTGAATTCCTGGTTGACAAGCGCAGCAATGTATATTTTATAGAAGTGAACCCGAGGATACAGGTGGAGCATACGGTGACAGAAATGGTTACCGGTATCGACCTGGTGAAAACGCAGATCCATATTGCCGAGGGGTATCCGCTGGACAGTCCTGAGATCGGAATCCGGCAGGAAGAACTGCGGGTCAACGGCGTGGCGATACAGTGCCGGATCACCACCGAAGACCCGGAGAACAACTTCATGCCCGACTTCGGTACCGTACTGGCTTACCGCAGCGCCGAAGGCTTTGGTATCAGGCTGGACGAGGGCAGTGTATATAACGGGGTGAAAATATCGCCCTTCTTCGATTCCCTGCTGGTGAAGGTGACCGCGCATTCCCAATCGGTAAAGGATTCGTCGGCTAAGCTGAAGCGCGCGCTGCAGGAGTTCAGGATACGCGGTGTAAAGACAAATGTGCGGTTCCTGCTGAACATTATCAACCATCCCGAATTCATCGCGGGCAATGCAACGGTGAACTTCCTGCAGAACCACCCGGAGCTGTTTACGTTCCGGCCGTTAAAAGACCGCGGTACCAAGATCCTGAAATACCTGGCAGATGTTTCGGTGAACGGTCACCCGGATATTGCGAAAGCCGATCCCGACCGGCATTTCGAAAAGCCAATCGTGCCACACTGCGATCATGACAAGCCCATACCTAACGGCACCAAACAGTTACTGGATGAGCTGGGACCTGAGGGTTTCGCCAACTGGCTGAAGCAGGAAAAGAAGATCCATTATACCGACACCACCTTCCGTGATGCACACCAGTCTTTGCTGGCCACGCGGCTGCGGACCTTCGATATGATGAAAGTAGCGAGTGCGTTTGCACAGTCATTCCCGCAGACTTTCAGCATGGAGGTCTGGGGCGGGGCCACGTTTGACGTGTGTATGCGTTTCCTGTATGAAGACCCGTGGAGGCGGTTGCAGCTGCTGCGTAAAGCGATCCCGAACATCCTGTTGCAGATGTTGCTGCGCGGCGCCAACGCGGTGGGGTATAAGAGCTACCCGGATAACCTGGTAGACGAGTTTGTGGCGAAGAGCTGGGAAAACGGCATCGATATCTTCCGGATATTCGACTCGCTGAACTGGTTGCCGAACATGGAGAAGAGTATCGAGTCGGTCCGCAACCGCACAAAGGGCATTGCCGAAGTGTCGATGTGTTATACCGGCGATATCGAGGATCCTTCGCGCAGCAAATACACTTTACAGTACTATAAACAGTTTGCAAAGGACATTGAAAACGCCGGCGCGCATATCCTCGCGATAAAAGATATGAGCGGATTGCTGAAACCCTGGGCTGCTTACGAGCTCATCGGCGAGTTGAAGCAGACGGTGAAGATCCCGATCCACCTGCATACGCATGATACTTCATCGCTTCAGACCGCGACTTACCTTAAGGCCATCGAGGCCGGTGTGGACGTGGTGGACTGCGCGATCGGCGCGCTTTCGGGCCTGACCTCGCAACCGAATTTCAACGCCGTGGTGGAGATGATGAAGTTCCAGGAAAGGGAGAACCCATATGATATAGAAG
>DASVBM010000325.1:0-3865 GCA_036375835.1 Chitinophagaceae bacterium
GATATCAACCGCGGTTCTTCCAGCCAGCGGTGGTAGTCTGCTACCTCGCCCGTCTCCACTACCCGCACATTCGGAAATTCAGGCTGGTATAACCCGGTCCGCCTGTCGGTGAATAACACGAGTTCTGTATCGGGATATAAACTGGCAAGGCTGTTCACCAGGTTGCGTCCATAGTGGGCCACCCCGGTTTTAAAATGGAAGCTGAAGTATGCATCGAAACCGATCTTCATCCGGCAGCCAGTTTCAACAATTCAGTTACTACGTGATGTTCGTCGAGGTCTGTAAGACAAGGCGGATCGATCCCGAATTTGCATTCATTCTTCCGGCAGGGCTCACAGGAAAGCTTGCCCAGGCGGACTACTGAAGACGCAGACCGGTAATAAGGTCCTGTTTCCAGTTCATCTCCTGCGCCAAAAATTACTACCAGCGGAAGCCCGCTGGCACCCGCAAGGTGCGCGGGGCCCGAATCACTGCTGAGCATTGCTTTCGAGCTGGTGAACAGGTTCACCAGTTCCGGTAAAGACGTCTTGCCGGCCATGCTTTTTACCTGTGTACTGTTATCCAGTAAGTCAGTCACTTTCCGGGTGTATTCAACATCCTTTGGTCCACCGATCAGTGTAATCGGCTCCTGTGTACGGCGGGCTATTTCGTTGATCAATGATACTGCCTTTGCCAGGGGCAGCCTTCTTGATTGCGCCTCCGAATGGATGTTAATGATAATACCTGCCCGGCCCTTAGGTATTGCTATCTGCAGCGTTGGCCGGTGATCTGTTTTTTTTCCGGAAAACTGTTCCAGCAGCCGGAGATACTGAACAACCCGGTGTTCCGAACCGTCCCGGCGATAACTGTGCGTAAGGAGAAAATTCCTGCCTTCTTTGCGGTAACCCACCCGATGTTTTGCGCCGCTTGCCCAGGCCATGAAAGCTGATGAAAATGAATCAGGCAAACAAAAAAACAAGTCGAACTGTTCTTTTGCGCGTATCTCCCTTCCAAACCGGAACAGGCCGGTAATACCGCTGTATTCGTTTTTGGAGAAGATAAACCGGTGCTGCAGGGGTGGAAAATAATCAAGTAATCCTTCCAGTCCTTTTTTAGCAATCACGCTGATTTCCGCCTGCGGAAACAGTTCAGCAACTGCGCGGGTAAAGTAGACGCTCATCACCATATCACCCAGCCAATTGGGCAACCTGACCAGTATCTTCATCAGGGCAAAGTAAACGAAAGCGGGTAAAAAAACAGGCGGCGGCGATAACAACGGGCAGCTGGGTGTATTGTTTATGTGCCTGCAGGCAGGTACCGTGAACTGCCCGGTACATAAAAAAACCCGGCAATAATTGCCGGGTGCATATCCATTTGAAGATACGGTTTTACCCGTTGAGCTTCGCTTCCAGGCTGATGTTGGTATTCAAAAGCTGGCTGATCGGGCAGGTATTTTTTGCTTCTTCGGCGCACTGCTGGAATTTCTGCTCGTCTATGCCGGGTACTTCTGCTATGAGTTGCAGTTTTGAATCGGTGACCTTACCGTTATCGATGGTAACGCCACAGGTTACTTTGAGGCTGGTGGGAGTAAATCCTGCAGCGCCCAGTACAAAACTCAGTTTCATAGCGAAGCAACCTGCATGTGCCGCGGCAACCAGTTCCTCGGGATTCGTACCTACGCCGTCTTCAAAGCGTGTTTTGTAAGAATACTGTGCGTTGTTCAAAACGGTGCTCTGGGTAGACATTTTACCATTCCCTTCTTTTCCGGAGCCATTCCATACGGCTGTTGCTGAACGTGTTGGCATAAATTGATTTTTATTTGTATTTAAATTTATCTATGATCACCTGGGATGATTTCGCAAAAATAGATATCCGCTGCGGAACAATCGTTGAAGTTAGAGATTTTCCGAATGCAAGAAAGCCTGCTTACCAGCTGAGTATTGATTTCGGACCATTAGGTATCAAACAATCCTCGGCACAGATCACGCGGCACTATTCCAGCGAAACGCTCCGTGGCCGGCAGGTGCTGGCGGTAGTGAACTTCCCGGTAAAGCAGATCGCGAATTTTTTCAGTGAATGCCTGGTGCTGGGTGTTTACGATGAGAATAACGACGTAATTTTATTGCAACCTGAAAGACCGGTGAAGAACGGGCAGGCGGTGGGCTGATGCCGCAAACGGGAGGACTGAAATTCATTTTACCTTTTCGAATCGCAAGGGATGCTCTACTATACTTATTATGAAAGTCCTGTTGGTTTGCTGAAGATCGGCGCCACGGAACAGTATATCGCCGAACTCAGTTTCGTTGATAAACGGGAGCAGATCATCTATGGCGAACCCGGCGTAAGCGACGTGATCCACCAATGCACCGAGCAGCTCATCGAATTCTTCAATGGAGAAAGACGGAAGTTCTCTGTGCCCGTATTCCAGCATGGCACCGAGTTCCAGTCGCGGGTCTGGAACGAATTACTGAATATTCCTTTCGGAAAAACAATCAGCTACCTCGAACTCGCCAGGCGCCTCGGCGACCCGAAAGCGATCCGCGCGGCGGCTTCTACCAATGGCCGGAATAAGATCGCTATTATCGTTCCCTGCCATCGCGTGGTTGGCAGCAACCATAGCCTTGTCGGCTATGCCGGTGGATTATGGAGAAAGAAATGGCTGCTGGATCATGAGCTGAAAATCGCGCATGGCGTGCAGACCTTGTTTTAGATCCTGATTTATTTCAAATCTTCACTGGTAAAACCAAGAGGCAGGAGCATGCTGGCCTGGGGAATCACAAATACTTTTCCTTCCATACCTGCGAGAATCAGCCTGATGGGCTTCTGCGTTCGTATTTCATATTCGCGGAGCGCCTGGCGACACATCCCGCAGGGCGAGGCAGGTGTATCGCTCGTGCCGTTCATGTTATGGTAGGTAATTGCCATAGTCCCGATCGGCTCGTTCGGAAACAAGGCGCCGATCGAGCCCAGTACCACACGTTCGGCGCAGGTACCTACCGGGTAACTGGCGTTTTCCTGGTTGGTTCCCTTGATGATTTCTCCATTCTTCAGCCGGGCTGCCGCAGCTACATGGAAATGTGAATACGGTGCGTAGGCATTCGCCGTTGCTTCCCTTGCCGCCTGCAACAGGATACGATCTTCCGGTTTCAGATCATCACCGGATTTATAGACTTCGTATTCAAAACTGTATTGCTCAGTCATCTTTATTCTTTA
Organism: Chitinophagaceae bacterium; assembly: GCA_036375835.1. Classification (GTDB taxonomy): domain Bacteria; phylum Bacteroidota; class Bacteroidia; order Chitinophagales; family Chitinophagaceae; genus JAEZDC01. The sequence continues at coordinate 3,193 of DASVBM010000325.1, forward strand.
GATAAAAAATCCTCACGCAGTGGTGAGGATTGACTAAGTTAAGACATTATTTGATGCGCTTAAACATCCGGCTCCAGCGTGGTCCGCCGTCCCAGCTGAACCAGATGAGTGATGCTTTACCCACGATGTGTGTTTCAGGCACAAATCCCCAGTAGCGGCTGTCCTGGCTGTTGTGCCGGTTGTCACCCATCATCCAGTAATAATCATAGCGGAACGTATACGTATCGGCAGGCTTGTTATCGATGTAGATCACGCTGTCCTTAACGGCCAGCTGGTGGCCTTCGTAGTTACTGATGATCCTTTCATACAAAGGCAGTGTAGCCATATTCAGCTGCACTTTCATGCCTTTCTCCGGCACCAGGATCTCGCCATAATTGTCAAGCGTCCATTTATAATGCACGCTGTCGTAGGGAAAGTACACGAGCTGGGCGTTAGTCGGGTTGTATTCCTCCACTACCGGCATTACCTGAATGATACCGGGCACTTTGCGAAGCTTTGCTGCATCGCCATCGGTCAGCATCACGTCTGCCCTGCCCGTTGTAGCCAGTGAATTCCGGATGCTTTCGCGGTATTCGGCATAGTTGGCATCCACACGCACATTGATGCCGTACTCTTCCTGCATCGCATCGAAATCGTAGTAACCACGGTTGGCGGTGACCGCGTAGGTGCGCTG
>DASVBM010000280.1:0-9879 GCA_036375835.1 Chitinophagaceae bacterium
GGGACTGAAAAGGTATAGCAGTATCGTTATGATCACTGTTCTGCGTTTATGCCCAAATACAGCTGCCAGTAACACGGCCAGCTTAAAGACGAATAACATAGTCAACGCAAGCCATAAAACAGAGAACAGACGCAAAGCAACGGGTCCCGGTTGCATCCGGGTTATCTCAATAAACCAGTAGGGTACCTCAAACCATGCATAACCGAAGGTGGTGATGGTATTGTCGAACTGCGTTGCCGGCGGCGCTGTTTTATCAAACGCGTAGGAGGCAACCGGGATATGCTGTTTCCGCACATCGGGGTTTTGTTGCCAGTATGTAGCATTGATCGCAACCAGGGCAGGATTGCTTTCACGGAAAAACCCGAACGGTTTAGTGAAATTGGTGGCAACCACCAGGATAAACAGAAGGGCGGCTGCGAGGTAAATAACCGGTTCTGACCATCCTGACCTGCTCAGCCACGGTTTCATTGATTTGTTTCCCGATATCACGTTCAGCTGTTGAATTACTAAAAACTGCGATGTTGAATTTACCGGATCAGACTATTGTGGATCCCCCTGCAACATCGCGACAGTTCCGTTCCCGGCAAAATAAACTGCTTTTCCTGTTTTGCTTTTCGCGCATACGTTAAACCCTTCCGTGCCCCGGTTTCCATCACCAAATATCAACTTCCAGCTTCTGCCACCGTCGTTACTGAAATCAACACCATTGGTGCCACAGGTGACCAGCCGTTTTTTATCGAGACCAATGATGCAACTCCGGTAGCCGTGCGCGGCAGATTGTTTCCAGCTTTTACCGCCGTTGAAGGTGTAAGCGATGTTCAGTGTATCCTTCCAATAGTCCTGGTAATTACCGCCGGCAATGAAAAAGCAAGCCGGTGATACTACAGCCATAGAAAAAGCGCCTGCAGCAGGTTTACCATATTCGACCGGTATCTGGCTGCGTCTCCAGGACCGCTTTCGTGGATCGACGGTGTAAAGAAACGATTGCGATCCGCCGGTCACAAACATAAATGCCGGCTGCCGCGGCGAAGTAGTGCCGATATTGCTACCGCTTGCGGCAAACAAAGCCTCGTTCTCACCCGCCGGGATGAAGGTGCTGTCTTCAGCCCATGTCTCGCCCCGGTCATCTGAGCGAAGTATGAAAAACCTTTTCTGTTTCGTAGCCGGGTCAGGCAGCGGATCACCAATACAAATGCCGAGCCTGCCATTGAAATGCATCGCATCGAGGAACATTCCTTCGGCCTCCTTCCGGAAAACGACTTTCCAGTGATTGCCACCGTCGCTGGTCCTGAGGATGAGCGCAGGATTGTCAACCGCCATCACTACTGCGTTCAGCGAATCGAAAGCTTCGATGTCCCTGAAGTCACGTTGTTCATAACCGGCAATCTTCATCCAGTTCCAGTGTGCACCACCGTCAATTGATTTTCCAACGGTACCCCTGCTGCCACTGGTCCAGATCACCCGTTCTGAGGGTACTGAAAGGCCGCGGAGAGAAGATTGGATACTGTCCTGGAGGACGATGACGAAAGGTAATTGCGATTCTGCGGATAAAACCAGGATGCAGCAGGCAACAACAAGATTCAGCTTCATGGGCATGAAGTTAATCCTTCCCGAAATGCAGTCGTTCCTTTAGTGCTTCCACCACGTTGAATATGATCGGGCAGCGGTCATAGTGCATAAAGGTGGTGAAGGATCTTTTTTTGAAGCCGGGTAGGTGAAGTGCCGGGAATTCCCTGCATCCTTCGAAGCGGTATTCATACACCGAACACCTGGTGCCGGAAAGAAAATGACAAGGTATCGCGTTGAGCAGCATCATTCCGTTACTTCCCTTTTCCAGGTATTGCGCGTCGAAGGTTTCCCGGGGCATCTCCAGGTGGCCGGCTAGTGCGGTCGCTTCCGCTTCATTGATGTTCACCATGAGCGATTTGCAACAGTTACCGCAACTGGTGCAGTCGATCTGCGGCGCAATGGCCGCGTTCAGCTCCGCCACTGCTTCATCGATCTCCTGTTCATCGTGGGAAGAGAGGAAGTCGCGGAAAATGTCGTTTTCCGCCTGTTTCTCAAGGGCGATAGCCTGTATCTCGGAAAGAGCGGTATGCAGTTGATTCTTTTCCAGGGGGCCAAAACTACCTGGTATTGACGGCTTTGGCTAATAAGTTTTCCTTAAGAGTTTTTATCCACACATTTGCAGGCATTTGTCAAAAACTCGGAACCTTCGCGCCTCAGGCAAGCTTTATTTTTGTTGGTGCGGCTGGCAGGTACGGAAATTATCCGCGCAACCCATTTTCGCCACAGGTCGGCAGGCCGGTAAAATTCAACTGGAGCAATCGTATGGCAGAGACTAAAAATATATTCGATTATACGGAAGACAGTATCAGAAGCCTCGATTGGCGGGAACACATCCGTTTGCGGCCTGGTATGTATATCGGCAAGCTCGGCGACGGATCGGCGCCCGATGACGGCATCTATGTACTGATCAAAGAGGTGATCGATAACTGTATCGACGAACACACGATGGGTTACGGCAAGCAGGTGGACATCACCATCGACGCCCGTACGGTTACGATACGCGACTATGGCCGCGGCATCCCGTTGGGTAAAGTAGTCGACGTGGTGAGCAAGATCAACACCGGGGCGAAATACGACAGCAAGGCTTTCCAGAAAAGCGTGGGATTGAACGGGGTGGGAACCAAAGCGGTGAATGCGCTCAGCGACTATTTCAAGGTGGAAAGCTTCCGCGAAGGAAAGGTGAAGGCTGCAGAGTTTGAACGCGGCGTGCTGGTAAAAGAACACAAGGAATCGAAGACGGGTGAAACCAACGGCACACTGGTCACGTTCATACCCGATAATTCGGTTTTCAAAAATTTCAATTTCCGTCCCGAGTACCTGGAAGAGCAGATATGGAACTACTGTTACCTGAATGCAGGGCTGGTGATCGCGCTGAACGGTAAGAAATTCATCAGCAAAAACGGCCTGCTGGACCTGCTGCAGAGAAAGACGAACGCCGACGAACTGCGCTACCCGATCATTCACCTCAAAGGAGAAGATATTGAAGTGGCGCTTGCGCACAACAATGACTACGGGGAAGATATTTTCTCTTTCGTCAACGGCCAGTACACCACACAGGGCGGTACGCACCAGCAGGCGTTCCGGGAGGCCTATGTGAAAGTGGTGAGGGATTTTTTCAAAAAAGACTATGAGGCTTCGGATATAAGAACAAGTATCGTTGCGGCTATCTCCCTTCGGGTACAGGAGCCGGTATTCGAGAGCCAGACGAAAACCAAGCTGGGTTCGCAGAATGTTTACGAGGGAGGCCCTACGATGCGGAACTTCGTGCTGGAATTCCTGTCCAGGGAACTGGACAACTACCTGCACCGGAACCCGCAGACAGCGGAAGCCCTGAAGAAGCGGATTGAACAGAGTGAAAGGGAAAGGAAAGAACTGGCCGGCATCAAGAAACTGGCTAACGAAAGGGCCAGGAAAGCAAACCTGCACAATAAAAAATTGCGCGACTGTCGTATTCACCTGAATGATGAACCTCCGGTGAAAAATAAGGAGCAGTACATTTCACTGCAGCAACAGAGTACCCTGTTTATTACCGAGGGAGACAGCGCTTCCGGTTCCATAACCAAGGCACGGAGCGTGGATACGCAGGCAGTATTCAGCCTGAGGGGTAAGCCCCTGAACTGTTATGGCCTGACCAAGAAAGTGGTGTACGAGAACGAAGAATTCAACCTGCTGCAACACGCGCTGAATATTGAGGACGGGCTGGAAGGCCTCCGGTATAACAACATCGTAATTGCAACGGATGCCGATGTTGACGGAATGCACATCCGCCTGCTGATGATGACCTTCTTCCTCCAGTTTTTCCCCGACCTCGTGAAACACGGGCACGTCTTTATTCTGGAAACGCCTTTGTTCCGCGTGCGGAATAAGCAGGAAACCATCTATTGCTATAACGAAACGGAAAAACAGGCCGCCATGAACAAGCTGGGCGCGAGACCCGAGATCACGCGTTTCAAAGGACTTGGTGAGATTTCCCCGGATGAGTTCGGCCGTTTTATTGGCGAAGAGATCCGGCTGCAGCCTGTAATGCTGATGCCGGATACGCATATCCAGGAAGTGCTGGAATACTACATGGGAAAGAACACAATGGAAAGACAGGAGTTTATCATCAACAACCTGAAGGTTGAACTTGACCTGGTTGAAGAGAAGTAAGTTTCCGCTTTTCCGGCAGAACATGTACAGATTATAAATTTTTAATTACCGGTTTACGAATGATACACGTTGTTTTTCAGCAGGCAGACATAGAAATACTGAATAAAGCGATCGAACTGGATGAGACCCTGGCGGGCGGCATCGTTCAGATCAAAGATGACTACGCGGTTGGTCCGCTTGGAAACCTCAACAGCCCGGAGGGATGGCAGGAGCGCCGCGACTGGTGGAAGTCGCTGCTCGAACACTCACCATACCGCGAACAGCTGGATATGGTAGACGATAAGATGACCTTGCACAATCTGAAGCAGCAGCTGGATGAAGGCACTGAAGACCTCTGGCTGTGGATGGGGCAGAACCAGCATGACGTATGTGGCTATTACTGGCTGATGAGCCAGCTGAAAGACTACCAGGGCCGCGTCTTCGTACTCTACCTGAACAATCTTCCTTTCCTTAACGAGAAAGGCAGCCTGTTCTATCCCACGGCAATACACGAGATCCTTCCGAAGGAGATCCTGAAGGCGAAAAAGCTGGCTCGGCCGATCACCCTCAGCGAATTCGAGGTGGATCCTGATGAGTGGAAGAAACTCTGCAATGAAAATGCGCTGGTTCGGATTCTCGAAGGGGGGAAAAAGATCGTGGGTAAAGAAGAAACCTTCTACGATAAAGAGATTTTGTCCGCTATCACCGGTGAATGGCAGAAGCTGAATAAGGTCTTCAGCAGCCTGTTCAGCAAAATGAAAGTAAAGACTGGCGATGTCTTCCTCGCCTGGCGCATGCGGCGTCTTGCCGAAGACGGCAAGCTGGAAATCCAGGGAGATTACACTAAACCCGGATGGAAGGAGGTGCAGGTGAAGCTCGCCGGTGTGGTAACAACTGCGGAAGGCGAGTCGGATGCAGAAAAAGAAATTCCTGTTCTTTAAAGGCGATTATAAGGGCTTAAACAGTTATGGCGAAAGGAAAAGAGAATATTGTTGCGAATGAAGGTGGTTTACAGGGCCAGTATAAACACTGGTTCCTCGACTATGCATCTTATGTTATACTGGAGCGCGCGGTACCCGCACTGGAAGATGGTTTAAAACCCGTTCAGCGCAGGATACTGCACGCGATGAAAGAGATGGATGACGGCCGTTACAACAAGGTGGCCAACATTATCGGGCAGTCCATGCAATACCACCCGCACGGTGACGCATCCATCGGCGACGCGCTGGTGAATATGGGTCAGAAAGACCTGCTGATTGATACCCAGGGAAACTGGGGCGACGTGCGCACCGGCGATGAAGCTGCGGCAGCCCGTTATATCGAGGCGCGTCTCTCCAAATTTGCGCTGGAGGTTGCTTTCAACGCGAAAACAACGGAATGGCAGCTCAGCTATGATGGAAGAAAGAATGAACCGGTAGTGCTGCCGATGAAGTTCCCCCTGTTACTCGCACAGGGCGCGGACGGAATTGCCGTTGGTTTGTCAACGAAGATCCTGCCGCATAATTTCTGCGAACTGATAGAAGCTTCCATCAAATACCTCAAGGGGAAGAAGTTTGAGCTCTACCCGGATTTCCAGACCGGCGGAATGGTAGACGTGTCAGGGTATAACGACGGCAGGCGCGGCGGCAAGGTAAGGGTGAGAGCGATCATCGAGGAGCTCGACAAAAAAACGCTGGTGATCCGCAGTGTTCCGTATGGCGTCACCACCACCGGCCTGATGGAGTCGATCGTGAAGGCAAACGACCAGGGAAAAATCAAGATCAAAAAAGTAACGGACGCCACCGCCCGCGATGTGGAAATACAGGTGGAACTCGCAGCCGGCATTTCAACCGATATCGCCATCGACGCGCTCTACGCATTCACCGACTGCGAAGTGAGTATTTCACCAAACGCCTGCGTAATCGCGGAACAGAAACCGAGATTCCTGGGCGCCAGCGAACTGCTGACAGCATCGGTAGACGAAACCAAAGAGTTGTTGCGGCAGGAACTGGAGATCCGGTTGCGCGAACTGGAGGAGAAATGGCACTACACTTCACTTGAAAAGATATTCTTCGAAGAGAAGATCTACAAGGAACTCGAGAAGAAGCACGAAACCTGGGATAAGGTGATCGGGGCGATCGCAAAAGCGTTCGTGCCGTTTACAAAGAAACTGAAACGGCCGGTGACAAATGAAGACATCCTCAAGCTCACGGAAAAACCCGTACGGCGAATTTACAGGCTGGATATAGATGAGCTGAACGCCCAGATCAAGGGTATTGAAGGTGACATCAGGCAGGTGAAGCATGATATTGCCAACCTGGTGGATTACGCGGTGGCTTATTTCACTAACCTCCTTTCAAAATACGGTAAAGGAAGGGAGCGGAAAACAGAGATCCGGTTGTTTGATACCATCAAGGTGCAGCAGGTGGCGATGGCCAATACCAAGCTTTACATGAACCGTGCAGAGGGATTCATCGGCACCTCGCTGAAGAAAGATGAATTCGTGACCGAATGCTCCGATATCGACGACATCATCGTTTTTACCCGAAGGGGAACGATGAAGGTGGTGAAAGTGGGAGAGAAGACCTTCGTTGGTAAAGACATCATCCATGCCGCGGTGTTTACCAAGAATGACGAGCGCACTACTTACAACATGGTATATGTTGACGGCGCTACCGGCACCAGCTATGCGAAGCGATTTAATGTAACCGGTGTTACGCGTGACAAGGAATATGACCTTACCAGGGGCGATGCGAAATCGAAAGTGCATTATTTTACCGCAAACCCGAATGGCGAGGCCGAGGTAGTGAAAGTGGTACTGAGCCCGAACTGCAGTGCCCGTAACAAAGAGTTCGAATTCTATTTTGAAGAAATCGATATCAAAGGCCGCAGCAGCATGGGAAACCAGGTTACCAAATACCCTGTGAAATCGGTCAAATTCAAGGAAAAAGGGCGTAGCACCCTCGCCGGCAGGAAGCTTTGGTTTGATGATACCTTCGGCAGGCTGAACACAGAGGAAAAAGGCACCTGGCTCGGAACCTTCGAGCCCGAGGACCGGATTCTGGTAGTCTATGATGATGGTAATTACGAGATCACCGACCAGGAACTCACACAGCGCTTCGACCCCGAAAAAGTTTTGTTAATCGAGAAGTTCGATCCGGAAAAAGTGATCACTGCAGCTTACCTCGATAATGACAAGCAACAATACAACGTCAAGCGATTTAAGATAGAGACAACGACGCTGCGTATTAAATTTTTATTTATCAAGGAGGGTAATAATAACAGGCTGGAAGCCGTTACTACAGATGATAAGCCGGTTTTGCTGCTGACGCAGGGCCGTGGCGCGCAGAAACGTGAACAAAAAATTAAGATAGCTGATTTCGTTGACGTTATGGGTTGGAAGGCTGTGGGTAACAAACTCGTCGACTATAATAAGAGTGTTGAAATGGAGTGGATACCGCAAAAAGGCAAGCAGCAGTCGCAACCTGAGTTGTTCACATAAGGTGAATTAAAACTTGATTAATCATGTTTCTCTGTTTTACCAAATGAATAATTTGGTAGTCGAATATAAAAACATCCCCTTGACTATGGAATTTTTCGACAAAATCAGGTTAGACGAGTGGTTCTATGAAGCCGACCAGAATATAAAAGACCAGCGGTTCGCAGACGCGATGCAGACGCTGGAATCTATTGTTGCTGAATCACCCGATTACGGAAAGGCCTACAATCACCTCGGCTGGCTGTACGAGACAAAATATTACGACTATAAGCGTGCAGAAGCCTGTTACAAACGATGCCTGGAACTGGAACCGGAGTATACACCCGTTTACCTGAACCTCGCGGTAGTGCTTTCCGGAATGCGCAAATGGAACGAACTGGAGGAACTGCTGAACAAGGCAATTGAAACTCCGGGAGTGGACCAGGCGGCCGCATTCAACGAATTCGGAATTATGTATGAGATGCGTGGTGACTATGAACAGTCGATCAGGCACTATAAATCGGCTATCCGCATGAGCCTGAAGAACTCCAAGATCGACGCATACCGCGATGCTATCGAGCGTTGCAAGGTGAAAATGGATATCCTGAAAAATTAACACGCAGTATGTAAGGCGAACCGGCTGCCGGGTAATGGAACACGGCGCCGTTCCCTCAACGCTGCTGTTTGAAAATAACAAGCCCTGCCGGTCGGCAGGGCTTCATTTTTTTACAATATTTAAGCAGCGTCATTTTCCCGGTTCCGTGGAAAGAATAACTTTAGGGGAGTAAACCCGCGGTTATGAAAAAGACCCTTACCCTGGCGCTCGTGCTCCTCAGCCTGCAGGCATTCAGCCAGCCCACAAGCTGGTCCATGAATCCCGTGAAGGACGACATGAAAGACTTCATGAAACAGCTATACCAGTATGCCAGCTTCCGGAATGGATTTGTCGTATTTCCTGATTCAACCTTTGCCCAGCTTAAACTGAACTACCACCGCTTCAGTGACGAAGTTCATTTCATCGGAACGAAGGGGGATACCCTCACGCTGAAAGACCCGAAGTCTGTCTGGTACGCACTGATCGGAAGGGACACTTTCTTTTACTACCGCAACGGTTTTATTCAGAAGATCACCAGTTATCCCAGGCTGAACCTCGGTGTAAAATCGGTTGTTCAGTATATCGGTAAGGAACAAAAGGGGCTTTACGATACCTATACGTCGGTGGGTTCAATCGATAATGTGAACGATTTTTCAATGGACAACCAGCGGTCTGTCATGTTTACCGAAGATGCAAACTATAAATTCCGCTCGCGTGACTTTTTCTTTTTTATTGATTCATCAAACCGTTTTCTGCCGGTGAAAAAATCCACGTTGCTGGAACTGCTTCCTGCAGATGCGGCAGCGATAACCGCGTACATCGACAGCAATAAGATCGATTTTGACAAGCAGCACCATTTGCTGCAACTGATGTGGTTTATCAATAACCTGTAGCGGCGGGGTTTATTCCTGCGGATAGTAACCGCCGTTGATCACCAGGTTTTTCTTATCACCATCGTCCCAGATTGTGATCACGCTTTTTTCTACTTTGCCGTCGGGGAATTTCATGGTAAGCGTGTTGCCGGTGATATCATAGGTGCCGGTCTTGCTTTTTTCCGAGCTTCCGGTGACGTCTGGTGTGGTCACTGTTCCGTAGTTACTGGAGGTAAACGTGCCATCTTTTTTGAACACCAGGGTGGTAGTGGCGGCAACATTCGGCAGTACTATTGAAGAGGCGTATTTTCCTTCTATACGGTAGTTGGCCGGCATCCCTTTCTGAATAGTGGTGATGCCGCCGTCTATAGCGGAATATTTGCCATCTTTCTTTTCAACGCTCCAGCTTGCCGTTTTTCCGTCATTCCAGGTGATATTGATTTTGTTACCCGCTACTTTGTATGTTCCTGTGTTTTTAGCGTTATCCTGTTTCTCTTTTAGCCAGTCAACCGGGTTCACACCATGTTTGGGGTTTTTTACAATGTTCCCGTTTTTGTCCATATAGATCCAGGAAATATCCAGGCTGGTGCCATACATACCCGTCCACATGTAGGTTCGCAGGTACAGATCGCCTGAGGCGGCAGCAACTGCTCCGGTTGCTTCTGCGGAGGGCTCGTCTGCATTATTCGCTGAGGTCTGGCAGGAAACCAGGGGCAGGGCGGCAAGCGCCAGCATGAATAGCTGTTTCATAAGGTCGG
>DASVBM010000206.1:0-7020 GCA_036375835.1 Chitinophagaceae bacterium
GAGCGCAACAGGAGGCGCGATGACTGGAGCGACCGTGACTGGGATCGTGACAGATCGGCTGGCAGAAGGAGAAACGATCGTGACTGGTGGGATCGTACCACAGATGAAGTGGCTTCCTGGTTTGGCGATGAAGACGCAGAACGCAGGAGGGAAGCAGACAGGCGTATGGGGCCACATCGTGGTAAAGGACCGAAAGGTTACCGCCGTTCGGACGAGCGTATCCGTGATGACATCAATGACCGCCTGAGCGATGATTCGTTCATTGACGCATCTGACATTGACATAACGGTCGAGAACAGTGAGGTAGTGCTTTCCGGATCGGTAGACAGCCGTGAAGAAAAGCGCCGGGCGGAAGACATCGCCGAACGCATTTCCGGTGTGTCGAATGTTGAGAACCGCCTGAAGGTGAGGACGCGGCAGAGCGGTGATGGCGCCACGATCTACAGGAACAGGGATTAAAGTTGTATACAGAAAAACGCCCCGGTAAACGGGGCGTTTTTTATTCTTCGGGTTTTTGTTCGTTTTGATCCTGGTCCTGATCCGCTTCGCCTCCGCTTTCATCTCCACGATTCACAATCAACTCGCCTTCTTCGTTGATGGTGAGCATAGCCGCTTCATCTGTTATGCTTTGCTCTGGTTCTTCCGCCATGTGCGGTTCGGGGAATTCGTCTGTTGTATCGCCAGGCAGGAACTCGGTGGTCTCCGAATCCTGGTGCCTTACGAGGGTGGGTTCTACCAGTTGCTCGGCAAATACCTCCCTGATCTTTGGAAGGTCTTCGGGCGTGTTGATGCCAAAATAATCCATGAAAGTTTTAGAAGTGGAATAAACCAGCGGGTGACCGGGAAGTTTTTCATTCCGCCCGGAGATCACGATCAGTTCTTTTTCAAGCAGTTTCTGAACGCTGTAGTCGCTGTTCACTCCACGAATGGCTTCAATTTCACCCTTGGTGATCGGTTGCTTATAGGCGATGATAGCGAGTGTTTCCAGTGCAGCAGTGGAAAGTCGTTTCAGGAATTTCTCACCGTTAAGCTGCGCAATGGTTTTATGGAAATCCTTCTTGGTGAGGAACTGCCAGCCGCCGCCGCTTTCCCGTACTTCAAAAGGATAAAACTCGGAATTGTATTTTTCACGGATGCCTTCCATGGCACTTTCCACCTGGTCCAGTGTCACGCGTTCTTCCATGAAGCCAAAAGCGTTGTTGATGAGTTCAACGATTTCAAGGGGGGTGAGCGGTTTCTCGCTTGCGAAAATCAGCGCTTCGATATGTGGTATGATCTCAGATAATTCCATTTGTGATAGTCATTAAGTCATTGGCCATTGGGTCATTCGTTTAAAGCATCTACCCATTGATTAGCCGAAAATAACGATCCTCGCCGGTTTTCGTTTGCCGATATTCATCTTCATGAATTAATTGTCTTGTTTTTGCCTTATCGGCCGCCGTAAGTGTTTCAAACCGAACCACGACTGTGATAGCCTTACCGCCAGTCCGGCTGGCTAATGACTTCTGATCAATGGATAAAGTCTATTCTTTATCCCTGCAGTGCCGCTGCTCCACTTACGATCTCTGTAAGTTCGGTGGTGATTGCGGCCTGTCTTGCACGGTTATAAGAGATCTTCAGTGTTTTCAGCAGTTCGTTCGCGTTTTCACTTGCTTTATCCATCGCCGTCATCCTGGCGCCGTGTTCACTTGCGTTGGCGTCGAGCACTGCTTTGTAAAGCTGGGTATTCAGGATTTTGGGCATCAGTTCAGCGATCAGCTGGTCTTTCGCCGGTTCGTAAATGAAATCAGCTTTTTTAGCGCCGGCACGCTGCTGCACCCGGGGGATCGGGAGGAACTGTTCAACCACAAACTGCTGGGTGGCTGCGTTCTTAAACTGGCTGTAAACAAGTTCTACCTTATCAAATTCCTTCGCTTCAAAAGCTTTCACCGCCGCCTCTGCCGCTGACTGAACGTTTTCGAATGTCAGGTTGAGAAAAATATCCTTGAACCGCGCATCTGTTCTGTATCCGGCACGTTGCATGGCCTCATAGCCTTTTTTACCGATACTCCAGATGGTGATGTGCTGTTTGGAATGCTGCGTGGCATATTTATCGGCAACGGCCTGCTTTGCCGCTTTTACGATGTTCGCGTTGTAAGCGCCGGCAAGTCCGCGGTCGCTGGTGATAACGATGAGGAGTACGCGTTCTACCGGTCTTTCTGCTGCCAGGGCAATGTTCGTATCGCCTTCAGAATTGCTGACGATGTTGCTGAGCATCTCCTGCAATTTCTGTGCGTAGGGACGCATCTGCAGGATCGCGTCCTGTGCACGCCTCAGTTTGGCCGCGCTCACCATCTTCATTGCTTTGGTGATCTGCTGGGTACTTTGAACACTCTTGATACGGTTACGAACCTCTTTTAACTGTCCTGCCATAGATCGTTTTTAAAATTCCGGGCGGGAAATCCCACAGTCCATGCCTTTTAACCAGTTTGGTTGCTCCTGGTATTAAGCGATCGTATGCGGATTTGCCCGTTAGGGCCGCAAAAGTAGCAGAAACGGTTGAATTTCCACGCGCGGGGACTATTATTATCGGGTAGTGCAATTGCTGTAAAGGGGCTGGTCGCAGGAACCGGGGTGCCCCGCTCCGGTCAACGCGGGCGGATGTGTCTTACTGTCAGTCGGTTTGCACTTGAATGGCTGTGTTTCAAGCGGTAAATGAACTATTCCTGCAAGGTCAAAATAGTTACCTTTGGCGCCCGAAATCGGGGGGAAGAAGCCTGCCATTTTGGCCATAACGGCCAGGTAGCAGGATTTTTGACTAACGGATTGTTCATTTTTAAACCGGAGCTGGCTGAGCAGGCAACAGTATGTACAAGTGTGCGACGCAACAGGCGATGCCAACTGTACTGAAGCCGGTAACACACATTCAATTGCTAATATGTTAGGTTTCTTTGGAAAGTTATTCGGCGGAAGCAAGTCTGAGAAGGATGTCAAGCTCATCCGTCCCATTGTTACGCAGATCAATGAATATTTTGAACAGTATCAATCGCTCACCAATGACGAGCTGCGCGCGAAGACTGCGGAGTTCCGGAAGCGAATACAGGACCAGCTGAAAGATATTGATGCAGAGATTGCGGCGCGCCAGCAGGAAGCCGATGCGTTACCAGAGGCCGATATACAGGGCAAAGACGCAATATATAAAGACGTTGACAAGCTGAAGAAAGACCGCGATCAGCAGATCGAAGAAGCGCTGAAGAAAATTCACGCGGAAGCATTTGCCGTGGTGAAAGAAACAGCGCGGCGTTTTTCCAGCAATGCTGAAATGATCGCGACGGCTACCCAGCTGGATCGCGACCTTTCGGTTCGCAAGGACTATGTGCGGATCGAAGGCGATAACTCGATTTTCAACAACACCTGGACGGCGGCGGGTGGTAGTGTAACCTGGAATATGGTGCACTATGACGTGCAGCTGATCGGCGGTACGGTGCTGCACCAGGGGAAGATATCGGAGATGGCGACGGGTGAAGGTAAAACGCTCGTGTCCACATTACCCGCTTACCTGAATGCGCTTGCAGGGGAAGGAGTTCATATCGTAACCGTGAACGACTACCTCGCGCGCCGCGACTCTGAATGGAACGGGCCGATCTTCGAATGGCTGGGACTGACAGTTGACTGTATCGATAAACACCAGCCGAACTCCGAAGCAAGGAGGCAGGCTTATCTCGCCGACATTACTTACGGTACCAATAACGAATTTGGTTTCGATTACCTGCGTGACAACATGGTGCACTCGCCGGAAGAAATGGTGCAGCGGAAGCATCATTATGCGGTGGTGGATGAGGTGGATTCGGTATTGATCGACGATGCGCGTACGCCGCTGATCATTTCGGGGCCTGTGGGTAAAGACGATACCACTCAACAGTTCTTTGAGCTGAAGCCGAGGATTGAAAAACTGGTGGATGCGCAGAAAAGAGCGGTGAACCAGTTCCTGAATGAAGCCAAGAAAAAGATCAGTGAAGGGAATGACGATCCCAAGGATGGCGGGCTTGCGTTGTTTCGTGCGAACCGCGGTTTGCCGAAGAACAGCGCCATCATCAAATACCTCAGTGAGCCGGGTATCCGCGTGAAACTGCAGAAGGCAGAGAACTACTACCTCGCCGACCAGCAAAGGGAAATGCCCAAAGCCGACGCGGAACTTTATTTCTTTATTGACGAGAAGAACAATTCGGTGGAGCTTACCGACAAGGGTATCCAGATGATTACCCGCGCCGGGGAAGACCCGAACTTTTTTATACTTCCCGATATCAGCGTTTCACTTGCGGCGATTGACGGCGACGCGTCGCTGAGTCCGGATGATAAGCTGCACCGGAAGGAAGCGATCATCACCGACTATTCGGTTAAGGCAGACAGGATCCATACCGTTCAGCAGCTGCTGAAGGCCTACACACTGTTTGAAAAAGACGTGGAGTACGTGGTGATGGATGGGGCTATTAAGATCGTAGACGAGCAAACCGGCCGTATTCTTGAAGGCCGCCGTTACTCCGATGGCCTGCACCAGGCGATCGAGGCCAAGGAAAACGTGAAGATCGAGGCTGCCACACAGACTTATGCCACGGTTACTTTACAGAATTATTTCCGGATGTACCACAAGCTGGCGGGTATGACCGGTACTGCGGAAACAGAGGCGGCCGAACTGTGGAGCATCTACAAGCTGGATGTGGTAACCATACCAACCAATATATCCGTGATCCGTAAGGATGAACAGGACCTGGTCTATAAAACGAAGCGTGAAAAATACAGGGCGGTTATCGATGAAATTGAAAAACTGCGTAATGCCGGGCGTCCCTGTCTAGTAGGTACCACATCAGTGGAGATCAGTGAGCTGATCAGCCGGATGCTGAGGCAGAAGCAGATTCCGCATAACGTACTCAATGCAAAACAGCACCAGCGCGAAGCACAGGTGGTGGCGGAAGCAGGCCTTGCCGGCGCTGTAACCATCGCTACGAATATGGCAGGCCGTGGTACGGATATCAAACTCGGACCGGGCGTGAAGGAAGCGGGTGGTCTTGCCATTCTGGGTACAGAGCGACATGAGTCAAGAAGGGTTGACCGCCAGTTAAGAGGGCGTGCCGGTCGCCAGGGTGATCCGGGTTCTTCGCAGTTCTTTGTATCACTGGAGGACGACCTGATGAGGATGTTCGGCTCTGAACGAATTGCCAAGGTGATGGACTTTGCCGGTTACAAGGAAGGCGAAGTGATCCAGCACAGCATGATCACCAAGTCAATTGAAAGGGCGCAGCGTAAAGTGGAAGAAAACAACTTTGGTATCCGAAAGCGCCTGCTGGAATATGACGACGTAATGAATAAGCAGCGTACGGTGATCTATGGACGGCGCAACCATGCGTTGTTCGGAGAACGCCTTGCGCTGGATCTCGATACCGCGTTCTATGACGTGGCGGAAGGGCTTGTTACCGCGAACAAAGAGCTGAACGATTACGAAGGGTTCCGCTTCGGTGCAATCATGAACTTCGGAATCGAGACAGCTATAACTGCTGACGAATTCTCGAAGGAAAGCGATCAGGTGCTTGCCGATCGTTTATATGTGGAAGCTTCTGAAAACTATCACCGGCGTAAGAAGGAAATCGGCCAGCAGGCGGTACCGGTGTTTAAGAACATCCGGCTTACACAAGGCAGCCATATTGAAAACGTAATAGTACCGTTTACCGATGGCAAGCGGGGTCTGCAAACACTTGCCAGCCTGGATAAGACGATCAAGTCGGAAGGTTACGAACTGCTGAATGCGCTGGAGCGTTCCGTTACCCTCGGCCTGATCGACGACGCGTGGAAGGAACACCTGCGCGCGATGGACGACCTGAAGCAGAGTGTGCAGACGGCTACCTATGAGCAAAAAGACCCGCTGGTTATTTATAAAGTGGAAGCGTTCAACCTGTTCAGCCAGATGAACGGCGAGGTGAACAAGAATATCGTTTCATTCCTTTGTCACTCGAACATCGCTGTTGAGCAGCAGGGACCGGTGAGAGAAGGACGGCAGGAAAAGACAGACCTGAGCAACCTGCGCGCGAACAAAGAGGATATCGATAATGCCGGGCAGGATTATGGCGCCAATGAGAACGACTATTTTGATCCGACGCCGGCAAAGCACGAGCCGATCAAGGTTGGGCCGAAAATAGGCAGGAATGATCCTTGTCCCTGTGGCAGCGGCAAGAAGTACAAGAATTGCCACGGGAGAGACGCATAAACTGAAGGTTCAGGAAATACAACTAACATACAACCGGCGACTATTGAACATGGTCGCCGGTTCTTTTTGGTTGCAATAAACATTCAACTTTCCAATAAGTCTCACCGCGCGATACGCGATCCGCCATCCGCTATACGCGCGTCAGGATCCGTCATTCACATGTCCACCATCTGCAGGATGAAATAACACCGGCCTTCAGGCCGGGGTATGAATGAACGAAGTAATCGGGCTTTAGCCCTTTAGGAGAATCGTCTTTGGTATTGCTGCGTTATGTGCACAGCCACGCCGGGGATCATCCCGGATATCTTTTACACAGTCAGGCAAGCGCCGGGAGGTGTCCTGAAGTTGCCAGGGCTAAAGCCCTTTCTGTTTGTTGTTGTTAACCCCGGCCTGAAGGCCGGGGTTATTGTAGTGTAGTTGCCGGAGGGAAATGAAGTATCGCAAAGGACGCCAAGAGTATCGCAAAGGACGCAAAGGCGACTGAATTGGTGTCTATTGTTCCGGTGCCGCAGAGTCCCTGAACGATATTGGTTACCTCAATGACAATCGCAGGAGACTCTGCGGAGAAGGAAATCCCGCGGGAACAAACATTCCGCTTTCCAATAACCATCAGCCGCTATACGCCACCCGCTATACACGCGTCCACCATCTGCAGGATGAAATAACCCCGGCCTTCAGGCCGGGGTATGAATGAACGAAGTAATCGGGCTTTAGCCCTTTAGGAGAATCGTCTTTGGTATTGCTGCGTTATGTGCACAGCCACGCCGGGGATCATCCCGGAT
>DASVBM010000290.1:0-8100 GCA_036375835.1 Chitinophagaceae bacterium
TACCGGTGGTAAATGGCTCTAAAGATACCGCTGCATTTAATTGCGCAAGATGATCCCAGAAACCCGGGTAAGATTTTCTTACCGCGTCTGCATTCCGGATCGCTACCGGGTGATTGGCGCAAAGGCAGGCTGTTGCACATGCCATGGCGATCCGATGGTCATGGTGTGAGTCCAGTACAGGTTCTTTTACTACGGGGTGTCCGCAGCTATCAACATGCATCTCGTCACCGGAAAATGTGATCGATATCCCGAGCTTTTCAAACTCTTTCTGTAAAGTAATACCCCGGTCACTTTCCTTGAACTTCAACCGGTGCAGCCCCCTGATTACAGACCTGCCGGTGCAGTTCGCGGCCAGCGCCACCAGCGGGGGGAAAAGATCCGGGCAGTCCGTTGCATCAAAATGAAAAGCACGCAGTGGCTGATGTTCCACCTGGATCGACTGGTCTTGCCAGGACAGCTTAGCCCCGGCAAGTTGCAGCACCTCGAGTATCTTAACATCGGCCTGTGAGGAGTTTTGCCTGAGGCCATCGACACTGACCCTGCCCGCGATGGCACCAGCTACCAGCAGGAATGCGGCGCCACTCCAGTCTCCTTCTACCGTGAAATGAACAGCTTCATCTGTCAACCTGCGCCGCTTACCGGTAAACAGGAACCTGCTGTATCCCTCGCGAACAGGAACGTCAAGGCCGAAGGCCTCCATTACTTCCAGGGTGAGGTGGATATAAGGGCTGCTTTTTAAACCGGTAACCGATATCGTTACTCCGGAGGCTTCCGCAGCTGCATAGGCAAAGAGCAAACCGGTTAAGAACTGGGAACTGAGGGAGCCGTCTATGGTAATATCTTTCGGCTGCAAAGGTCCGCGGAGTTGCAAAGGCAGCTTCCCGCCCCTGGAACTGGTTTGCACGCCGAGTTGCGGCAGTACTTCGTCGAAAAAATCCATTGGCCGCGAAAGCAGGCTGCCCCACCCGGTGATGGTCAGTTCTACCGGCGACAGCGCAGCCAGCGGCGTGAACATACGCGCGCAAAGACCGCTTTCGCCGCAGTTCAATGTTTCACCGGAAGGAATAACTCCCCTGCTTTCTACCTGCATCAGGCCATCAACCATTTTGATCTCCGCGCCCAGCTGGCCTATCACATCGAGCGCCGCGCGTTCGTCGGAAGAATCACCCGGATGATGAATAAAGGAGATGCCGCCCCGGATCAGCGCGGCTGCACAGGCCCGTTGCATTACGCTCTTCGACGCGGGGGCGCGGACGATGCCTGAGATAGTGGAAGGTTGAATGGATACGATCACTGTAATTGACTGATAAGTTGTTCCAGCTGGCGCAGTTTCAGTACCCGGACCTCCCCCTTGCCGATGCGGTGCAACGATATAAAACTGATATCCTTTTGCTGTTTCTTTTTGTCCATCCTCATCACGGAGAACACCTTTTTCGTATTGAAAGCGGCGAAGGTGGGTAATCCGTATTGCTCCAGCAGCGCAACCAGCCGCGCCGCGCCGGTAAATCCATTGAGCTGCGCAGAAACCTGTGCCGCGTAAGTCATCCCGATACTGATGGCTTCACCATGGCTGAGTTCATAAATGTTTTCCAGCGCGTGCCCAAGTGTATGGCCGAAGTTCAGGAGCTTGCGTTCCGCTTTTTCAAATTCGTCTTTCTTCACGATCTGCGCCTTCAGCAGGGCGTTTCGCTGAACCAGTGCCCCGAGTAACCGTTTGTTGCCCTGGTATTCATCTATGGAATTCGATTCCAGCTCGCGGAACATACGGCTGTCGCGTATGGCGGCATGTTTGATGATCTCCGCGAAGCCGTTACGCCACTCCTGCTGCGGCAGCGAAGAAAGGATGCTGTAATCATAAAGAATGAAACCGGGCTGCCGGATCGTTCCCACCATATTCTTGTAAACGCCCACATCTACACCGTTTTTGCCACCGATCGAAGCGTCTACCATGGCGAGAACGGTTGATGGTATGAAACCAAAAGGGATCCCGCGCATATAAACCGAGGCCACATAGCCGGTAATGTCAGTCACCACCCCGCCGCCAACGCCAATAAGCGTGGTGTTACGATCGGCTTCAAAAGCGATCAGCTGATCGATCACGGCGTCTGCGGTCTGCTGTACCTTAAACGATTCACCCGGCTTCAGCACAATAGTGTTCCAGGACCTGAATTTTTCTTTATGCGCATCGAACACGTGCTCGTCCGTAACGATCACCGAGTTGCGCCGGTCTGCCAGTTGTTTCAGGCGGCTGAATTTATCGCCGAAATAAAATGAAGTTGTGCCGGAAGAAAAACGGAGGTTCTTTGCGTTCATCTGCTTTCAAATATACGACCGCTTGCCGAGAGCGTGCAAGCCTGGAATTATGAACAGGAAGAATCACATGTGGTAAGGCATCATCCGGTGGAACGGTTCTGTTCCCCGCTGTTTCTTAACGCGTTCATCACCCGCGTCTGGTGATGGATGCTTTCCATGTGTACTGCGTCGAAATATTTCACAATGAATTCGCGGCTGAGACCGAGTTGCTCACCTTTGGCAAGCGCACGTTCAAGGATCTCGTTCCAGCGGTGAGTCTGCAGGATGGTAACGCTGTTGTATTGTTTGTATTCCCCTATTTTATCCGCAATCCGCATGCGCTGGCTCAGCAGTTGCATCAGTTCGTCGTCAACATGATCGATCTGCTCACGTAGTTGCTCCAGCGCGGTGATGAAAGCTTTTTCGGTTGTGGTTTCCACCCGCCAGTGGATCTTATCCAGCATTTCTGCCAGCACCGTTGGCGTGATCTGCTGCATCGCGTCGCTCCAGGCGTTGTCCGGGTCGATATGCGATTCAATCATCAGGCCGTCGTAATCCAGGTCAATGCTCTTCTGTGCCACCTCCAGCAAAATACTGCGCCGGCCGCTGATATGCGAGGGATCGCAGATCATCATCATTGCAGGATTCCTTCTTTTCATCTCGATCGCCAGGTGCCACATCGGTGCGTTGCGGTACTCGGTGTTGCCATATGCGCTGAAGCCGCGATGGATCAACCCGATGTTGCTCACGCCCGATTTTGATACCCTTTCCACGGCGCCTGTCCACAGATCCAGATCGGGGTTGATGGGGTTTTTGATGAGTACCGGTACGTCTGTTCCCTTCAACGCGTCGGCCACCTCCTGAACGCTGAAAGGGTTAACGGTGGTGCGGGCACCGATCCAGAGAATGTCTACCCCGTGCGAGAGCGCATCTTCTACCTGGCGCCCGGTAGCCACTTCTACCGTAAGTGGCAGGCCGGTCGATTGCTTTGCGGCGGCAAGCCAGGGCAGTCCCTTCACCCCCACTCCTTCAAAACTGCCGGGACGCGTGCGGGGCTTCCAGATGCCGGCGCGCAAAACATCCACCCTGCCGGTGGCGGCAAGCTGCTTTGCGGTCTGCATCACCTGTTCCTCTGTCTCGGCGCTGCAGGGACCGGAGATAATGACCGGTCTTTTATTCCAGACCTTTTCAATTTCCTGTTTCAACCCTCATTCAATTTACTGAGTTACCCCCTGCTGTTGGCTTCGTTCATCCGGATCTTCCTGCCACGGAAATTCTTTCCGTCTATCGAACGTATCATCTGTTTGGCTGACTTGCTGTCGATCTCGACCCAGCTGTTCATTTCCTTCATGTCAATCCTGCCCAGCACGTCTTTTTTCAGATCGCTCATGTCGAGTATGAACTGCAGGAAACTGGCTTTATAAAAACCGTCTTTTGTTCCAAGGTTCACAAACAACTTCGTGAAGTTTCCGTCGTACTGGCGTTTATCCCGTTTCCGGCCCTGGTCGGGACCCGCTTGCTCAGACCGGCGGTCACGTCCTTTATTATCACGCAGGTTCAGGTCCTCGCTGTTTTCATAATATTTCAAAAACCTGTCGAATTCAAGCGCGGCCACCCTTTGAAGTACTTCCTCTTTGCTCACTTCGGCAAACTTCTCCTCCAGCATGGGAAGATAGGTTTCATAATTGCCGTGCGAAATATCGGTCTTGAGCAGTTTGTCCATAAAATAAAAGAACTGCTTCCGGCAAACGTCTTTTCCAGCGGGTATCTCGAGCTTGTGGAAAGGAGCCTGCACCATTTTC
Source organism: Chitinophagaceae bacterium (assembly GCA_036375835.1). GTDB lineage: Bacteria > Bacteroidota > Bacteroidia > Chitinophagales > Chitinophagaceae > JAEZDC01. The sequence continues at coordinate 4,095 of DASVBM010000290.1, forward strand.
TCGATCATCCTCAGTTTATAGGTTTCCCGCGCATGAACGATGCTCATGCAGATGCCCGTACTGCCTGCCCTGCCGGTTCTGCCGCTGCGATGGGTGTAGACTTCCACGTCGTCGGGCAGTTCATAGTTGATCACGTGAGTGATATCCTTTACGTCAATACCCCGCGCGGCAACATCGGTGGCGATCAGCAACTGAAGGGTCTTTTCCCGGAACGCGCCCATAACCTTGTCACGTTGCCCCTGGGTAAGATCGCCGTGCAAAGCGTCGATATCGTACCCTTCGCGGGTGAGCTTCTCCGCTATCTCCTGCGCGTCCAGCTTGGTCCGCGTGAAGATGATACCGTACATGCCGGGGTTGAAATCAATGAGGCGCTTCAGCGCTTCATAGCGGTGATGCGCCTGCGTGATATAATACTGGTGGTCGATGTTTTTGTTTGCGGTATTCACCTTGCCAACGGTGATCTCCACCGGCTTCTGCATGTATTTCTTGCTGACCCTTTTGATCTCCGGCGGCATGGTAGCGCTGAACAGCCAGGTAGACTCGCGGTTCGGCGTGTTCTGCAGGATGAATTCAATATCTTCCTGGAAGCCCATGTTCAGCATTTCGTCGGCCTCATCCAGTACAACATAGCGGATCGCTGCCAGGTCAATCGATTTCCTTTCGATCAGGTCGATCAGCCTGCCCGGTGTAGCCACAACGATCTGTACGCCGCGTTTGATGTCACGTATCTGCGCGCCAATGGAAGCGCCTCCGTAAACAGCCACCACCTGCATACCCGGGATGAATTTTTTGAAGTGTTCGATCTCGGTGACGATCTGCATGCATAACTCGCGGGTAGGACAGACAACCAATGCCTGCGGAAATTTCGATTTGGCATCCACCAGCTGAAGCAACGGAAGACCGAAAGCCGCCGTTTTACCGGTTCCGGTCTGGGCAAGTCCAACCAGGTCGGTGGTGCCGCTTAACAGAACCGGGATCGCTTTTTCCTGGATCGGGGTGGGATTCACAAAACCAAGTGCCTCGGTAGCCTTTACCAGCCGCTCATCCAGGCCAATATCGTTGAATGTTGTCATTATTTCTATTTGCGGCAAATGTAGTTTAATTAGCGCAGGGCGGAGGGGTACAGATGGGTTATAACGCCGGGGTTAAGGTGAATGGTTAATTACCCGGGGTTGCTATCCCGGTTCTGACCTGTCGCCGTCACTTGCTGGCTTCTTGTTTGGGTTGGCCGGTTCCGCTGAAGCCTGATGATTTAACATTCGCAACTGCTTCAAGGCAGTTTCCTCAATATCCCGGAATCGTTACCCACCCGCGTACTGTCTACACCCATGGTAGTGGTATCATCCTTTTGTTGGTTTCCGGGCTCATCGGCATTGCCGCAGCCGGAGGCGGCAAACAGGAGAATCAATAACAGGTATCTCATATGGTTTTCGATACCGGTTGCAAAAAACAAGCCCCGGCACAATGAAAAAAGCCATTCCGTGGAAACGGAACGGCCTCTAACGATTGCTTGCCATATGAAAAAATTCTTATCGGACTGTCGGAGCGGCAAGCGGCCCTGGTTAACAGCCCCGGTAGATTACTTCTTAGTAGTTGTATCTGTAGATACAGTTGTTGTAGTATCAGTTACTACAGTTGCAGTATCAGGAGTAACCACAGTAGTTGTGTCAGTAGTTACAGTTGTTGTGTCAGCGTTCTCAGTGTTTTCGCCGCTGTTACAAGCTGCCATAAAGCCAGCTACTGCGAGAATTGCAAATAACTTTTTCATTGTACAATGTTGTTTTTGTGAGTGAATTTCAACTTAATACCGGTGGAACATAAAAGGTAACCCGGCCAAATTGAACTTTTTTTAAAAAGTTTTTTGCCGGTTCTTTGGGTTACTTTATCCACATTTAAGTATTAAAAAGGGATCAGATCAGTGAAAGCCGAGTATAACGAGCAATTATTACTGAAGGGACTGGCAAACAACGACTCAAAAGCCATAGAAACGATCTATAAGGAGAATTTCAACGTGGTGCTGGCGCTGATTATCAATAACAATGGCACTGCAGACGATGCAAGGGACATTTTCCAGGAGGCCATGATAGCTCTTTATGAAAAGGCACAGACCGAGCATTTTGTGCTCACCTGTAAGATCCAGACCTACCTGTATTCGGTTTGCCGGCGGCTATGGCTGAAGAAACTTCACCAGAACGAGCGGTTCCTTTACCAGGTGGAGGGCCTGGCCGAAACGGTTCCGGTTGAGGAAGACCTGGAAGAGCATGAACGGAAGAACGCGGAATATGCCATCATGGACCGTGCGCTGAGCAGCCTGGGTGAGCCCTGTAAGAGTCTTTTGGAAGCGTATTACCTGCAGAAAAAAGACATGCAGCAGATAGCAACGGAGTTTCGCTACACCAATGCAGATAACGCGAAGAACCAGAAGTATAAATGCCTGATGCGATTGAAAAAACTATTCTTCGCGCAGTTTAATATAGGAGAGTAATATGGATGATATTTTATTACTGGAAGCCATCGAAAACTACCTCTCCGGGAAAATGGGCCCGGAAGAGCGTGCGTATTTCGAGAACCTCCGCAAAACAACACCTGAGGTAGACCAGATGGTGGTGGAACACAGTATGTTTCTCCAGCAAATGGATACCTATGCGGCGCATCGTAACCTGCGGCATAGCCTGCACGAAGCGCATAACCGCCTGGTGCATACCGGCGAAATCACAGAAGATCCCGCATTCAGCACGAAAGCCAAAGTAGTTCAGCTCTGGCGTAAGTACAAGCGGGTTACCACTATAGCCGCCTGCGTGGGTGGTGTGATCGCACTGGTGATCAGCGTGGTGGTAGTGATGGTTTCCCCCGCGCCCAACAGTGCAGCAGTACAGGCCCTGGGCAGGAAAGTTGACAATCTCGCACGTAAAACGGATATCATCAATTCAGAAGTCAAGAAGATCCCTAAAATACCTTCCAGCGTTCCGGCAACCAGTGATGGTTCCGGCTTCCTGGTCGATACCAAAGGATTTATCATCACCAACGCCCACGTGGTGCGTGGTCTTTCAAACGCGGTGGTGGTAAATAAGAACGGCGAAGAGTTCAATGCAAAGATCATCGCCTCTGATGAGCAACTGGACCTCGCCTTACTGAAGATCGTTGACCCTGAGTTTCGCGGCGTTTCGAGTATCCCCTATAGCTTCAAAAGAACTTCAGCCGATCTGGGCGAACAGATTTATACACTCGGCTATCCCAGGAATACCATTGTGTACAACGAGGGATACCTGAGTGCGAGAACCGGTTACGACGGCGATACGCTGAGCTACCAGATGAGCGTGCCGGCTAACCCCGGAAACTCGGGCGGACCGGTACTGAACAGGAACGGTGAGATCATAGGCATACTCAGCACAAGACAAACACAGGCTGTGGGTGTGGTATTCGCCGTGAAAACGCGGGCACTTCACCGCTTCATCCAGGAGGTGAAACTGGCCGATACCACGCTTGCCAGGCTGAAGCTGCCGGTATCATCCAGCCTCCGTGGCAAGGAAAGAACCCAGCAGATCAAACAACTGGAAGATTATGTTTACCAGGTGAAAGCCTTCTGATATATTGGATGACGAATGAAAAATCCCGCAACCGCGGGATTTTTTGTTTGTACCTCAACCCAAATAATTTACCCGGGATGCTCAGGGCAGGCTCACCGTCATAGCTGTTGAATTGAACGGCAACGTTTGTTCTTTCGTTTTTCCGCCCGAATGCCAGATCACCTTTATCGTATTGAATTTTGAAGTGTAATCTCCGGAAGCAGCGGAAACCTGCAGCTGTCTTTTTGCCGGCAGGTACCTGAATTCGCGTAACAGGTATTTACCTGACTCATAGCCATAGGTCTCGCCATCGTCCTCGTAATAACTGAAACTGGTTTCCTGGTTACCCTCCCATACGTGAACATAGAGCACACCGTCGCCTTTTTCCTTCGTATGCTGTACGACAGACTGCAGCGGCACAATACCGCCTCCCCTTACGA
>DASVBM010000135.1:0-6203 GCA_036375835.1 Chitinophagaceae bacterium
CATCGGATGCCTGTTCGGGGCCGTTGGTACCGCAGGGCAACGCTGCACTACTACGCGCCGGCTTATCATCCATGGATCTGTTTATGAATCATTCAAAGAGAAACTCGTCAAGGCCTATGCGCAGCTGCGGATTGGCGATCCGCTTGATCAGAACAACCACGTCGGACCTTTGATAGACAAAGACGCGGTTCAGTCATATTTAAAAGCTATCGATCAGTGCAGGCAGCAGGGTGGTAAATTCGTCGTTGAAGGCGGCGTATTGGATGGCAAAGGTTACGAGAGCGGATGCTATGTGAAGCCATGCATTGCCGAGGCTGCACCGGAGATGGCGATCGTACAGCATGAAACCTTCGCACCCATTCTCTACCTGTTGAAATATTCCACCATCGATGAAGCGATCGCGATCCAGAATAATGTACCGCAGGGACTTTCTTCCGCTATAATGACCCTGAACATGAGGGAGGCTGAACAGTTTCTGTCTCATGCCGGCAGCGACTGCGGCATTGCCAATGTGAACATCGGCACCAGCGGTGCGGAGATCGGTGGCGCATTCGGCGGGGAAAAGGAAACAGGCGGCGGCCGCGAAAGTGGCAGCGATTCATGGAAAGCCTATATGCGCCGGCAGACGAACACCATCAACTGGAGCACCAACCTGCCGCTGGCACAGGGCATCAAGTTTCACGTGTAGCCGATGCGCGAAACAACACCGTCTGATCACCTGGCTATTACCACGCGTTCCGATCTCCATCCCTTTGCCTGGTCAAAATACCGTACGAGGTAAGTGGCCGAAGGAAAACCGGAAAGGTCAACGCTGAACTTTTCCTGCTTACCGCCGGCTTCAACACGAAGGAGGATCTTGCCTGTGAAATCAGTGATAAATATTTCGTTCACTGCTGATTTAAAGGACACCGTGAATCTGCCGGCAGACGGGTTCGGATAAATTTTCACTCCATTATTCTGAGTGATCGTATTATCCACCGGCGCGGTAGTATGATCGTTCTGACCGGCACAAGGCATGGCAAAAATCATTTCGGTAATCACACGCTGCAGCAATTCATTCAATTTTTCTACCTTATAACTGTCTGTAGTGGGTTTAATGTGCGCCCCACCCACACCACTGTCATCGGTAAGGAAGATGTAGCTGCCGTTTGTAGCCAGCGCCATACTGCGCATGAGGAACTCTGTGGATTTATCCGTTCCGCTGCAGGCGATGGGTACAATGCGTATTCCTTTCGCTGCCGCCTGCTGCATCAACACGATCATTTCCGCTCTGGCTGCATCGTGCGGCGGGGCGTCCAGCACCAGGAAAAGAATGCGGGAGCGCGCGCCGGGATCCCAATTCAGGCTGTCCATTGCAGTTCTCAATGCCTCATTCACCGCCTCGGGGTAATCACCGCCGCCACCAGCGCTCTGTAACTTGACAAAATTAGCTACGGGCAGCAGCTCCTCGCTGAAACCAATATGCCGCGTGAGGTATTGATCACCGTGGTCGCGGTAAAATACCGAGCTCAGCTCAAGACTGATTCCCTTATTCCTTTCGATGATCTTCCCCATCACGTCCTCAAGTTCCTGTTTCAGGAACCCGATTTCGTCCGACATGCTTCCCGTAGCGTCTACGACGAATGAAACCTGGACTTTATCACTCAAACTGCAATCCTGGTCTAACTGCACCTGGTTCACCCCGCTGGCAAATGCCGAAGCTGCAAATTTTCTATCCGAGCCATCGACAGCGATGCGGAACTGCGACCCCTGTTCTTCGTTCATGCCTGCCCATAATTCCGCCTTGCCGGTATTATCGGTGCGTGCTTTCCAGATGGTATCACCACGCCCATCCAGCAGGTAGACGGCCCGGTTGACCAGTGCTGCGTAACTACGGTTGTATAGCTGGACACTATACCGGTTTACTGCAGACACTCCCCAACGCTGGCTGTATTCTTTAAATTCGGCTGCATTATAGTCTGCCCACATTTTCCATTTCTTAAAATCATTCACCTCGCCGGCGGTCAGGATCCCGGGTGTTGCCGCCGTTTCCGTTTCCGGGCTTTCTTCGTCGCGGTAAACCGGTTTTGCAGGAGTTCCCGGAATGGCTACAGATTTCATACCGCGTGTCCTCACGGGCGTTCCGGTGGCCATTATGCCCGGGGCGGCTCCATATACAGCAGCAGCCGCTCCATATGACTTCTCACTGGTGGCGAACGCGGCCGTTACAACCACTTCGTCCAACTCGGCCGGATGAAGTCTTAATAATACTATTTCGAAATTTGTCCGGGAAAGCTGCGCAGCAGACAGCTTTGTCTCATAATCCCGGAAACCGACAGCAGAAAATACGAGTGTCGCCGGAGCAGCAGGTATGTTAATCGTGAACCGCCCGTCACGGCCGGTGATTACAACAGTACGGGAACCTTTCACCTGCACCGTCACTGCCTCTACCGGGGAACCCGCCTCATCGAGTACTCTGCCGGAGAATAATTTCGTTGCCGACTGGGCAGCAGCAGCTGTTCCGGCTGCGATCAGAAGGAGAAAAACAAGCAGTCTCATATTCTGGTTTTCGGAAAGGATGCTCCTTCCGCCAGGATTACATAACCGGTAAACCGGTTTTTATTCAACTACTTACCGTTCCTAAAAAAGATATCTTAAAAAGCGTTTCCTTAAGCATATATCTGCCTGTCATTCTGCATATTTGTAAGAATCAGATATCATACGCTATGAAAATGAAAGTGCTGGGGATCTTAACAGGTTTGGTTTTCTCGGTTTACGGTTTTGCGCAGGATGCCAGTTCGTTTGAAATAAAGAAGAAGGCGGAAGCCCCGAAGGGATGGCATTTGCTGGACGAAGCAACAGACGGGTATCACGGCATCAGCCTCAATAAAGCCTACGAATTCCTGAAAGGTAAAAAGTCGGAGCCAGTGATTGTTGCAGTGATCGATTCGGGTATTGATACTGCCCACGAGGATCTGAAACCTATTCTGTGGAAAAACACGAAAGAAGTGCCGGGAAACGGGACCGACGATGACGGCAACGGCTATACCGATGACGTATATGGCTGGAATTTCCTTGGCAATAGCCGCGGCGAGCTGGTAACAAAAGCATCCTCGGAAGCTGCCCGCATTTACCACCGTTACAAGGATAAATACCTGGGCAAAAAAATTGACGCCGCTACCCTGTCTCCTGCGGAAAGAGAAGAGTACGAAACCTGGGTGCGGGCTGAAAAAGAGCTCACGCCGTCTGCAGAAGACCAGCTGAACGTTGCGTTCATCGATATGGCGCTGAGTTCGCTGCAGAAGTACGACAAAACGCTTCGCGAAGAAATGAAGCAGGAAGAGTTCAGTATCGAAGAACTGGAGAAATACGACCCTGCGAATGCAAAGGCGAAGCAGGCGAAGACCGGTTTTCTTACCTATATCAGGATGTTTAGTTTCGACGGCAGCAGTAAGAACAAGGAGATACTGTCTGAACTTGAAGAATACGTTGACCAGAAGCGCAGCGCATTTACCGCCAGGGATAATCCGCCTGCCGATCTGAGAAAAGAGATAATCGGCGATAATTATAACGACATCAACGACCGGTATTACGGCAACAGCAATGTGATGGGAACTTTCCCGGTGCATGGAACACACGTAAGCGGGATCATCGGTGCGATCCGCAATGGCATTGGCGCCGATGGCGTAGCCGACAACGTACGGATCATGATGCTTCGCACGGTACCGAACGGAGATGAATACGATAAGGATATCGCGCTGGCCATCCGCTATGCAGTGGATAACGGCGCAAAGATCATCAACATGAGTTTTGGCAAAGGCTTTTCACCGGAAAAGAAATGGGTAGATGAAGCGGTCAGGTATGCCGAATCGAAAGGCGTGCTGCTGGTTCATGCGGCTGGAAATGAGGGAGAGAACCTGGAAGAAACAGCTTCCTACCCTACTCCGTATTTCTATGGCACAAAAACCAGGGCAAGCAATTTCATTACCGTGGGCGCCAGCAGCGACCCTTCTATCAAGGGAGAGTTCATTGCAGACTTCAGCAACTATGGAAGCAAAACAGTAGATGTTTTTGCCCCGGGTGTAAAGATCTGGTCAACCCTGCCCGGTGGCAATAAATATGGAAATAACCAGGGTACCAGTATGGCGGCGCCGGTGGTTTCCGGTATCGCCGCGCTGATCTGGTCGTATTATCCAAACCTCACCGCCCAGCAGGTGAAAGAGGCAATCGAGAAGACCGTATGGAAATCTGACAATACTTTGGTGAACCGCCCCGGCGAAGGCAAAGAGAAGGTGAAATTTTCCGACCTTTCGTCCAGCGCAGGAATTGTGAATGCCTACGAGGCGGTGAAATATGCCGATTCGCTGAAACCGGCGGAGCACCGGAAGAAGAAGTGAGGCCTGAAACCACCAACATTCGAAAACCAAAAAACTGTTCTATGGCCAGACCGCAACCAGGCGACTACGCTGCTTATTACGAAACCTACGTTGGAAAGGTAAATGGCGATTCCGTAGCGGCGATCATCGACTCCTACAGTACAGCGTTAATGAATTTCTATTCCAACCTTCCCGAGTCAAAAGGCGACTATCGGTATGCCGAGGGTAAATGGACGGTAAAAGAATTATTCCAGCATGTGATCGATACCGAAAGGATCTTCAGCTACCGCGCCTTACGCATAGCGCGGGCAGACCAGACGGCGCTTGCCTCATTCGACGAGAATGCCTATGCGGCATCTTCTGATGCGGCAAACCGTTCAATGCAGTCGTTGCGTGATGAGTTCGCCGCGGTAAGAAGATCGACGGATATCATGCTCAGCAGCTTCAGCGACCGACAGCTTTCGCAGCGTGGCACGGCCAGCAACCAGGCTGTCACCGTAAACGCGCTTGCCTTTATTATGTTCGGCCACCTGGTTCATCATAAGCAGGTGCTCGAAGAACGATATCTTTAACAGGCCGGGTTCCGGTAGCAAAAAGAGCGGCTCAACTGAACCGCTCTTTTTTTTATTTCATCCGGATAAATTCAACTGAACCGTTCGCTCAGCTCTGGCTCTCCTTTTCACTCATCAGGTAAGCCTTGATAAAACCGTCGAGTTCGCCGTCCATCACCGGCCCGATGTTTCCTACCTCGTAATCTGTACGGTGGTCCTTGATCATTTTATACGGATGGAACACATAGCTGCGGATCTGGCTGCCCCACTCGATCTTTTTCTTGGTTGAGTTCAGCGCATCCTTCGCAGCCTCCCTGCGCTTTAATTCTTCTTCATAAAGGCGGCTCTTCAGCATTTGCATGGCCTTCTCCTTGTTGCCCAGCTGTGTGCGCTCTGTCTGGCAAACCACTACAATACCGGTGGGTATATGCGTCAGCATCACCTTGGTTTCAACCTTGTTTACGTTCTGACCGCCTGCGCCGCCACTTCGCGCCGTATCCATTTTGATGTCGTTCGGATGGATATCGATCTCGATGGAGTCATCCACCAACGGGTATACGAAGACGGAAGCAAAGGAAGTATGCCGCCGGGCATTACTATCGAAAGGTGAAATCCTTACCAGGCGGTGTACCCCACTCTCGGCCTTAAGAAAGCCATAGGCGAATTCCCCGTCGAACTGCAATGTCGCGGTCTTGATACCGGCTCCATCGCCTTCCTGGTAATCCAGCTCCGTTACTTTCCAGCCCTGCTTTTCTCCATACATCCGGTACATACGTAACAGCATCTGCGCCCAGTCCTGGCTCTCGGTACCACCGGCGCCGGAATTGATCTGCAGAATGGCTGGAAGTTCATCTTCGGGCTGGTTAAGGGTACTCTTGAACTCGGCATCCTCGATCTCTTTCAGGGCCTGTTCATAAGCCTGCCTTGCTTCTTCCTCGGTTGCGTCTCCTGATTTGTAAAAGTCAAAGAGCACAGCAAAGTCTTCCACGGCAGTATCTACCTGGCGAAACAACCTGATCCAGTACTCGTTAACTTTGATTTCCTTCATAATTCCCGTTGCACGGGCATTGTCGTCCCAGAAGCCGGGTGACAAGGAAAGCTGGCGATCATTTTCTACTTTGGCTAAACGGTTCTCGTAGTCAAAGAAACCTCCTCAGGACACTTACACGGTCCCTCATATCTTTTAATTGCTCGATTGTCATAGCCTGCAAAGTAATTGGCTATCGGCCAGATTAGCAAATCCGTCAGCACAACTCCAGGTTTTCAACCGAATTATTATTTTTAAAACCAAAACCGA
>DASVBM010000418.1:0-3775 GCA_036375835.1 Chitinophagaceae bacterium
CAGCGAGCGAGAACCCTACGAGATGCCTGCGAGATACGAACCAGTACGGTACATGGGTGCCATCTTGTCCCTGCCTGGTGTACAGCCGGATATAGAGAAATGTTTGAGGATTTCAACTGGTAACGGCTGCAGGGCGGATGAACTGCAACGGGGCGGCCAGCCCGGGAAAGGTGGAATGTTAATCGCTCCCTCGCCCGCATTGGAAATCAAAAAGATTTGTTTTAAAATTGACGAAACCCGCTGCATTTGGCGGGCGTCAATTAGATTGCAGCAAAAACAAACATGAGGCTGTTCCTCTTCCCCATTCTGATCATCCTGCTTGCCGGCTGTGCCAAACCCCAGGGTTTCGACTATCGCGACATCCGGAACTTCAAGGTGGAGAAACTGGGATTTAATAAGTCCACCGTCAGCATGGACCTGGTTTACTATAACCCGAATAATTTCGGGGTGCAGCTGAGGAAGGTGGATTGCGACGTGTACATAAATGAGAAATTCCTGGGGAAATACCTGTTGGATACGGTTATGACCATTCCCAGGAAAGCGGAATTTACCCTTCCTTCCAGAATGGAGGTGGACATGAAAAACGTATTCCGGAACACGCTGTCCGTGCTGGTGAACAAGGACGTGCTGGTGAAGGTGAAGGGTACTACCCGGGTAGGAAAAGGGAGCTTTTTTATAAATGTTCCGGTAGACTACGAAGGCAGGCATGAGTTCGAGCTGTTCGATTAACCCCTGCCTGCCGCTGCCCAACAATATACCCGGTGCTGATCGCCTCAGCGGGAATCCCTGCGCTTGCCTCAGTTGTTTTATTTCGGTCATGGCCGGTTCATAACGTTGTTTAAGATTAGTTAATCAAAAGGATTCCCACCGGAGAGCGGCGGGCTGTTGCGTAACTTTAAGATGTGAAACAAACTATCCGGACAGTGCTGATGCTGGGCTTGCTGCCCCTGTTTTCCTTCGTTACCACCATCGAAACACATATGCTGGAAGAAACGCCGGTGCAGATAAGGCTGGTGACTTACGGTAGCAATCCCGAAAGCCTGGTGTTCCTGAACCTCCACGAAAATGAGCGTACAAGCGTTGAAGCCGCTAAAGACTTCCTGGAAAGCCGAAGCGGAACCTTTGTATCGGTTCAGCAGAACGGAAACAGGAATATTGCTTTTACGCTGAAAAACACTGCGTATGTATTCGACCCGAACCGGATGTTCACAAAAACGGGCCGTATACGAAACCTGAAAATGCTCAATAAAAACTACAGCAGTGCGGCCGAAGAGACCGTTGAAGAATTCTCCGATAAGTTGATCTCAAAGTTCAGGCAGGCCAGTCTTGTTGTGGCGCTGCATAACAATACAAATGGAAAACCGCTGTCTGTGCACAGCTACCGGGTGAAATACGTAGTTCCGGGGATGGACCCGGATGATTTTGTACTCACCACTGAAAAATCGATTTTCGAACGATTGAAAGCAAAGCGGGTGAACGCAGTTCTGGAAACCACGGGCACTTCCATCGATGACGGTTCGCTGGCGTATTACTGTTCCAAAAAGAATCTTCCTTATATTAACGTTGAAGCGCAGGCCGGCCACCAGGCCGAACAGCTGAAGATGCTGAAAGCACTCGATGACATCATTGAATTGTACGCTGAATAATGGATGTTGAAAACATACGTGATATCTGCAAGGTATTTCCCGGGGTTACGGAGGACATCAAATGGGAGCATCATCTTTGTTTTTGCGTAGCAGAGAAAATGTTCCTGATGCTGGGGCTGGACGAGACGCCTGTTACCGCATCGTTGAAAGTATCCGATGAAGATTTTGATGAGATCTCCGGCCGAGCGGGATTTAAACCCGCACCTTATATGGCGCGGAACAAATGGGTGTGGGTGGATGACATCAACCGTATGGACAAAAAAGAATGGCAGTTACGCGCCCGGAATGCGTATGAAATCATAAGGTCCAGGCTACCAAAGAAAACACAGGCCCTGCTGAAATAAATAACCCGCCTTGCAGCGGGAAATTTAATTAACCTCGTAAGCCGGATTCTGTTTCTAAACCATCATTTATCTGGGATGTACATTACTGTACACCTCCTGCTGCCTACCCTGGATCTCGGGCGAGCAGCCCTCGAACGATCCTATACGTGGCATTACAGCACTCAAGGTTTACCCATGCCATACATTACTGCATGGCATCGTGAGCTCTTACCTCACATTTTCACCCTCACCCCGCAAGGAGGCAGTTATTTTCTGTGGCACTTTCTCTCTCCGTAAAACGGAGGCCGGCTATTCACCGGTGAGTTGCTCTGTGCTGTCCGGACTTTCCTGACCTTTACAGGCCCGATGGTTCGGGTTGATACAAATTTACGGATGATTTGAAACCTGCCGCCGGAATTAAGTATTCTTTGAGCAGCTTCTGTTTTCAGTACTGGAAAAAGATTTCAGTGGCACCGTAACCAAACCGCGGATCATACTGGTTGATAAAGGTCTTCACCTCTTTGCGGTGCTTCAGCCGGTCGTGGATTTCATCACGGAGACGGCCACTCCCTACCCCGTGGATCACAATCAACCCGGGCTGCAGGTGTGCCAGCGCGTTCTCATACCATTTCTCGAAGGTGCTCAACTGGAGGTCGAGTATTTCCTGGTTACTCATCCCCTGCCAGTCATCGCTGAGTTTCTCCATATGAAGATCGATCACGGAGCGCGGCGGGTCGAGGTGCTGCCGGGCTTTCTTCGCCTCATAAATCCTGTAGCCTTTGGCCGCGAGACCAGAGATCTCAAATTTCTCCTCCTCAGATTTGTCTGGATAAACATCAAACAGCTTGTATGTGATAGTAGGCTGATTATTTTCTTTCATCGCTTCGATCTGCCTGAATAACTGCCTGGCCTTCACCTTTACGGATGCTTCATAATGATCGGCTTTCCTGCGGTCGGGGATCACCAGTTCAAAGTCAAAACTGAAAGAAGGATTATCGTTGAAGTCGGCGAATGGCAGATCGTGCAGGTAGAAATCATGGAAGGCCAGCACCTCGTTCTTGAGTTCGAATTCCGGTTCGCCGAAAAACTGCTGGCGATAAGTGAACTTATACGCTTTATCGGTCTTGTTCACCAGGTGTATACGGAACAGTTCAACAACTTCGTCATTGAACTCGTCCACCGAAAATTTCGGTATCAGCGAAAGCCAGGCGCCTTCGGATACTTTCGCCTTGTTCGGCTGGATCTTTTCCTTCGGAACATTATCGATAAAGACCCTGGGCTTCTTCTGCTCGGGGAAGAGCTTCTTTTCGGTGAAACGCTTAAAATAGGGAAAGTCGATCTGGTCCATGTACGCCGGGAATTTTACCCCGCGCACTTCGATCATCACCATCTTTTCGTTCAGGATCTCGATCACCTCGCCCTCTTCGTTGCTGTGCAGCACAATTATTTTATCGCCAACCTGGTATTTCATGTAGTCGCCCGCCATTTGAGAAAAACAGCAAAATTAAAGCTAACCGGGTTGCACTCACTTAAGTAGTTCGTTAATCTCGCGCCGGATATTTGACTTTGCGGCCGTGTCATATTTTTGCCGGAAGTAAGCCGTGCGGTAAATAGGCCGATGCAGAAAGCGCTCCATGAATGCTTTGCGGCCCTAGCGTACCATGGCGTTGTTTCCCAATTCCTTCAGAATATTTGTTGCATAAGCGCGGTAGGTATCCCAGTCTGCTCCCAGTATGGAGAGATCCATATCCAGGAAAAGATCCAGGTCACCGGCATTGAGTACCCGGGGATCGGGTTCATGCGTTT
>DASVBM010000472.1:0-3830 GCA_036375835.1 Chitinophagaceae bacterium
GGCGGAACTCCGGCCGAGATCTCACCGGGGGTGGGCTTACCTTCGTCTTCCAGTTTCTTCTTGTCCTCATAAGGACGCTTGCCAATAAGGGCCTCAACGTCGCTCTGGAATAGCACTTCCTTTTCGAGCAGGGCCTCTGCCAATTTCTCCACCTGCTGCTTTTTATCGATCAGTAGCTGCTTCGTCTTTCCATAAGCGGCATCGATCAGCTTCCGCACTTCCTCGTCGATCATCTTACCGGTTTCTTCGCTATACGGTTTGGTAAACTGGTTTTCCTGCGACGGATCGTAATAGCTCACGTTACCCACCTTATCGTTCATACCGTAAACGGTAATCATGGAGTACGCGATTTTGGTGATCTGCTGCAGGTCGTTGCTGGCCCCGGTAGAGATCTTGCCGAAGAAAATATCTTCCGCTGCCCTTCCTCCGAGTGTCATACACACCTGGTCCATTAGCTGTTCGGTTGTATACAGGTACTGCTCTTTGGGCGTGTACTGTGCATATCCCAGTGCCGCTGTACCCCGCGGTACAATCGTGACTTTTAATAAGGGGTATGCGTGTTCAAGGTACCATCCGCAGATCGCATGACCCGCTTCATGGTAAGCAATTACTTCTTTCTCTTCGGGCAGTATGATCTTGTTCTTTTTCTCCAGCCCGCCGATCACCCTGTCAATCGCATCCTGGAAATCGCTCATGTCTACTGCATCCTTGCCTTTCCTTGCAGCGATCAGCGCTGCCTCGTTACAAACGTTTGCAATATCCGCACCGGCAAAGCCCGGTGTTTGCTCGGCAAGCTTATGGATGTTCAGCGTTTCGGAGACTTTGATTGGCTTCAGATGCACCTTGAAAATATCCTCCCTTCCTTTTACATCCGGCCGGTCGATAGTTATCTGCCTGTCGAATCGACCCGGTCGCAGCAATGCAGAATCGAGTACGTCGGGCCTGTTCGTTGCCGCGAGAATGATGATACCGCTTTCCCCGCTGAAACCATCCATTTCAACCAGCAGCTGGTTCAGCGTGTTTTCGCGTTCATCATTGCTCATGATGGCGTTACGCCCCCGCGCACGGCCTATCGCGTCGATCTCGTCGATAAATATGATACACGGAGCTTTTTCCCTTGCCTGCTTGAACAGGTCTCTCACCCGGCTTGCACCTACCCCTACGAACAGTTCAACGAAATCAGATCCGCTCATTGAAAAGAAAGGAACCTGCGCCTCGCCCGCCATAGCTTTTGCAAGCAGTGTTTTACCAGTTCCCGGCGGACCAACAAGCAGCGCACCCTTCGGAATCTTTCCACCAAGTGCAGTATACTTTTTTGGATTTTTCAGGAAGTCTACAATCTCCATCACTTCCACTTTCGCCTCGTCCAGCCCGGCCACATCGGTGAACGTGATGTTCACCTTGGTGCCTTTTTCAAACAACTGGGCTTTAGACTTCCCGATGTTGAAAATACCACCGGGACCCCCACCACCGCCGGGGCTACCCATCTTACGCATCAGCAGGATCCATAAGCCCACAATAAGCAACAGGGTCACAAAAGTGTTGGCCAGCGGTCCAAACCAGTCGGGATCGTCAACAGGATCCGCAGGCAGTTCGGGAAGGTTATTGACTTTATAGAAATCCTGCAACCTTTGTTCAAACGGCGTCCATTCAGTGATCTGGAAATCGAATATCGGCTTCCTGTCCTGCGCATTGCTTTTAGCGGCATTGCGCGCCTGCTGGGTCTTCAGTTTCCGTGCGTACCATTCTTTCTGAAGCGCCTCCGGCCGGATGTATACCCGCACCAGTTCCTTGTTTCGAACCAGGTCTATCTTGGTGACGTCTCCCTCCTTCACGAGCATCTTAAACTCCTGCTCGTTGATCCGGATCGTGTCAGGTCCGACACGTCCCATATAACTCGCAACGATCAGCACTACAGCGATCAGTGCATATATCCAGTAAATGCTGAAACGAGGGCCCTTTCTCTGACCTTTATCTTCACCTGGTCTCTCCGGCAAACCCGGCCGCATATTTTTATTATCCTGTGCCATCTATTCAAATTGGTTATAGGTTGTGCTCAATTGATTTTTTAATATTCAGAATGCTCAGTGAGCACCGCATCACTCCACATCTCTTCCAGTTTATAAAACTTCCGGTTTTCCGGCTGCATAATGTGTACCACTATGTTAACATAATCGATCAGCACCCACTGCAGCTGCTGATACCCTTCGTGCTTGTACGGGGACTCCCCACAGCCCTTTTTTACCTGCTCCTCTACGTTCTCGGCAATAGCGCGCACCTGGGTGCTGCTGCCCGCCTGGCAGATGACAAAAAAATCAGCGACTGCTTCGGGTATTTTTCTCAGATCAAGAGAAACGATATTCTCTCCTTTTTTATCCTGGATTGCCTTAATGATGGTTTTGAAAATCCTTGAGTTCCTCGTTAGCCTGGTTTCACTGCTCTTTTTCCGGGACTTTAAAACAGATAAGGGTGCCAATAAATTTTCAGATTTATAGTGATGAATTTGTTCGTACTCCGGCAGTTGTACATAGTAGCGGCCCTTTATATCTGTCGACTGCTATCTTCGCCAAAAATAGTAATCTTTTGTCATCCCCTTCTCAGACCCGGATTATTGGCCATCCCTTCCTACAACTTGCAAGGGTTGATAGCACCAACAACTATGCCATGGCCCAGATACACAATGGGTTGGCAGTCCATGGGGCCACCTGGTTTACCCGGCTGCAGACGGCCGGAAAAGGGCAACGGGGTAAGCATTGGAATGCTTCTGAAGGAATGAATCTGCTCCAGTCCACCGCAGTAGATGCTTCGGTCTTCAGCCTGGCCCAGCCATTCGTTTTAACGGCGATCGTCGCCAATGCTTGTTATGAATTTTTTAGCAAATACGCCGGTTCGGAAACCAGCATCAAATGGCCAAACGACATATACTGGCGTGACAGAAAGGCAGGAGGCGTACTCATAGAAAACATTATCCGCGGCAACAGCTGGACCTGGGCGGTGGTAGGCATAGGCATTAATATCAACCAGACAAGTTTCATGGGCTTGCCGAACCCTGTTTCGTTAAAGCAGATAACCGGGTCTGATTATGATACAGCCGGCCTGGGAAGGGAGCTGTGTAGCTATCTGGACAGGCATTACAATAACTATCTTTCAGCTGGCTTCGATGCCGTCTTTCGTTTTTACAATGAACATCTGTACTGCCGCAATAAGAATGTAAGGTTACAGAAAGGCGATGAACAGTTTACCTGTACAATTAATGGCGTAGATGAGCGCGGCGATCTGCTTGTTGAAAACTGCGGATGGAAGCATTTCTCCTTCGGTGAGGTGGAATGGATCATCGGATCGTGATACCCTGCAGAATCCTTTCGTCGTTCTCTCGTTGCCGTGCCTCAACCTCGAACCGGTTATGATGATAGCCCTTGCGGATGGTCTCCCACAGATACCTGATAAGAAAACCTGCCATACCATACCGTGCATATTGCTCAACGTGCACCAGTTCGTGGCAGACCCACCTGCGATTCTTCAGGAATTCACTTCGGGTGGTATTAAAAAGATAGATTTTCTTACCGAAAACCATGGCCAGTTTGGCGGCATGTAAATTTCTTGCTGCAATAGAGGCAATCCACGAAGATTCTTTTACCTGCACCAACATACCGGCACTATCACGAGAATCCTGCCAGATACTTTCGCTGCCCACCGCAGGATGCACGCAGGTCAATGTGTACCGTCGGCACATTCACAATTGCTGGCTTTGAACGAAACAATCAAAAATTTACTGATTACAGGGGCCTTATAGGGTCCATACAGGGACGGTTATAGGGACCTTATAGGGA